>JAPLBP010000122.1:0-14826 GCA_026392695.1 Actinomycetota bacterium
CACGATCTTCAAAGGTATACATCTCTTTATTGACGACGTCAGTAGATGCACCTACGCCACGAGTAAATAATTCAGTATCTTCAAAAACTGGAAGTTCTAAAAGTTGATAGCCCGCACGACGTATTGGCGAGAGCAACATTTCTCTGACCCACTCAAATGAGCGCGAGCGAGGCGGAAAATACTCACTCACTCCTTTGGGTGCCTGATATTTCACTTCGACCTCGAATCTTTTAAACCCTTTAAGAATGGATTCACGCGCTTCTCATGCCCGATTGTTGTTTCTCCTCCGTGACCTGGTAAAACTCGAAGGGAATCGGGCAGTGGCCAAATCTTCTTCCGCAATGTCGTCTCCATTTCTTGTGCCGAACCAGTGGGTTGATCTGTACGCCCTATCGAACCAGCAAAGAGGACATCCCCGCTCAAAAGCACGCTCTCCGCCTCGTTGCCAGTGTCATCGCTTACGTGAAATAAAACAGAACCACGAGTATGGCCTGGGGCGTGAAGTACCTTGATCTGGAGCCCGACTATAGATAACACGTCATTATTCCTAAGATCTTTCACGCTAGGGGGTTCGACAAAACTGATTCCAGCCAGACCAGCGGCAAACTGCGCACCAAGCGCCCTTTCAGGGTGGGTGAGAAGCGCTCGGTCTTCAGAGTGGATATAAGCGGGAATTCCATAACCCTCACACGTTGGCACGATCGAAAAGGTGTGATCGAGGTGGCCATGGGTGATGAGAACTGCGACTGGTTTGAGGTTGTAATCCTGACAGATGTGCGAGATTTGGGCTGACACGTCTGGCATTCCGGGATCCACGATGATGCATTCGTTGCCCTCGGCAGAGGCAATAATCCAACAATTCGTCGCAAAAGCTGGAGCCGCGAAGGAGGTAACAAGCACGCAATCCTCCATTTCCACACAACGAGGGTTACAGGGTACCTTTTACCCCGCACCGAAAGACAACTTCACGGTTAGGCATCCCGCCCGACCAATGCAAGCCGATAGCGACGGTCCCCTATACGTAGTTGGCCAACCGCGCTGAAAGGAACACGACATGTCCGAGCCAGTTGTAGAAAATCCCGCAACCACCGCAGCATCAGCTCTTATTGGAGATCCTGCCCAGTTTGGTCGCGTTGGCGATGATGGAACGGTATATGTCATCACTCCCGAAGGTGAGAAAGCAGTCGGGTCCTATCCCGGCAAAAGCGCCGAAGAGGCGCTCGCATATTTTGTAAGAAAATTTGAAGCACTTGCCTCAGAGGTTGCACTTCTAGCGGCAAGAGTTCGCAGCGGAGCAATGGTTCCATCGGATGCAGGAGTGGCAGTCAATCGTCTGCGCCACCAGATCAAAGAACTCAATGGCGTCGGAGATCTTGCGGCTCTTGCTTCTTCGCTAGAGCAAATTCCACCCTTGATTGAAAATAATCGGGGCGCATATGAGGCCAAGAAAGCGGTAGAGAACGCTGCAAAAGAAGAGCGTCACCGTGAAATTGTGGCGCAAAAAGAGAAGATTGTGGAAGAAGCCGAATCGCTCGCCCTTTCCGAAAGTTGGAAAACTACGGGAGATCGATTAAAAGTTCTGCTTGAGGAATGGAAAGCAGCTCCTCGCCTTGAGAAGAAGACTGATGCAGACCTTTGGAAGCGTTTCTCGGCCTCTAGAAATAAATTTGATAAGCGCCGCCGCACACATTTTGCAGCACTAGATGCAGCGCAAGAAAAGGTATCGAACGCGAAAATCGAGCTTGTTAACGAAGCAGAGAAGCTTGCCACCTCCACTGAGTGGGTCGCTACCGCTCGACGGTTTAAAACCCTGATGGATCTATGGAAAGCCACAGGACGGGGTAAAAAAGGCGAAGACGCAAAACTTTGGAGCCGTTTCAAAGCAGCTCAAGATCAATTCTTCGCATCAAAGAATGCTGACCTCGAAAAGCGCGACGTGCTCATGAATACCAATCTCGCAAAACGCGAAGCCTTGATCGTCGAAATTGAAGCCCTAATTCCTATTACCAATCCTGATCAGGCAAACAAAGCGTTCCGCGAACTTGCTCGGCAGTGGGATCGAATTGGAATGACTCAACGCGACAAAAAAGCAGCTTTCGAAGCTCGCTTTACCGCTGTCGAAACTCAAATCAAAAGTGCGGAAGAAATACGCTCACGCAAAGTCGATCCAGTCGCAAGATCTCGTGCCGCCGAAGTCGTCAAGCAACTCTCGGATGCAGTTGAAACGTACGAGAAGCAAGCGGCAAAAGCTAAAGCGCTGGGCAATGCCAAGAAGGCTGCTGAGGCTGAAGAATCTGCCGCCGCTCGACGTCTTTGGCTTGCTGATGCCCAAAAAGCGCTGGCCGAATTCGCCGTCTAGTTATTGGTTGTCCTGTACACGTCATACACGCCTTCAATTTGTCTTACCGCGCTCAAAACTGCATCGAGATGAGTCGCATCAGCCATCTCAAAAGTGAAACGTGAAATCGCAGTGCGATCCTTACTAGTACTCACGGCGGCGCTCAAAATATTTACATGCTGATCAGAAAGAGTTCGTGTTACATCAGAAAGCAGCCGTGAGCGATCCAACGCTTCGACCTGGATATTGACCAAGAAGATACTTCCTGCCCCTGAAAGCCATGAAACCTTTACGATCCTGTCACCCTGATGATTGAGCAAATCTGCCGCGTTAACACAATCCGTTCGGTGGACAGATACGCCACTTCCTCGCGTAATGAAACCAGTAATTTCATCGCCAGGAACCGGCGTGCAACATCTAGCCAATTTGACGAGCACATCGTCGATTCCCGCAACTTCAATTGCGTTGCTCGATCGCCTAGAAGTTGGAGTACCAGCGCCAACTGCAACTGTGTCAATTGAAGCTTCTGGGTGCGAATCCTCTACCCCCAAAGTAGCTATCAGTTTTTCAACTACTGACGCTGCTGAAACATGCCCATCTCCCACTGCCGCGTACAACGCGGAAATATCTGGGTACTTCAACTCGTGAGAAAGTTCTAGAAGCGAGTGCCCAGCAAAAATCTTCTGGAGAGGTAAACCCGCTTTACGCATTTGGCGGGCGATCGATTCTCGGCCTGCATCAATGGCCTCTTCTCTACGTTCTTTGCTGAACCAGGCCTTGATTTTTGAACGAGCCCTTGGGCTCTTAACAAAATTGAGCCAATCACGACTTGGACTGGCCGTGTCGCTCTTATTGGTAAGAACATCAACCACATCTCCATTGATCAGCGAAGAATCTAAAGGCACCAAACGTCCATTTACTTTTGCTCCTACGCAACGATTGCCGACTTCGGTATGCACGGCATATGCAAAGTCGACTGGCGTAGATCCTCCAGGCAGAGCGATCACATTTCCTTTCGGGGTAAAAACGAACACCTCAGGACTTCCTAAATCGAACCGGAGTGCCTCAAGGAATTCGCTGGGATCTTCTGTCTCTTTTTGCCAATCGTGAAGTTGGCGCAACCAAAGCATCTCAGGAGCCTTTTGATTCTCGCCGCCCTGTTTGTATTTCCAGTGCGCGGCAATACCAAACTCAGCACGAGCATGCATGTCATAGGTTCGAATTTGGATTTCGATCGCTTTGCCGGTTGGACCAATAACCGTCGTATGAAGTGACTGGTAGAGATTAAATTTAGGCATCGCGATGTAATCCTTGAATCGTCCAGGGACAGGACTCCATCGCGCGTGAATTGAGCCGAGCACCGCATAACAGTCGCGGACGTCCTCAACTAAAACACGAATTCCCACGAGATCGTAAATATCGTTGAAATCTCTACCTCGCACGACCATCTTCTGGTACACGCTATAGAAATGTTTCTGGCGTCCAGTCACTGTCGCTTGAATTCCATCGCGGGCTAAATCTTCTTCTACGAGAGTTACAACGTCAGTACTCAACGCCTCCCTTGAAGGAGAGCGTTCTGCCACTAGTCGAGCAATCTCCTCAAACTTTTTAGGTTCCAAAATTTGAAAGGAAAGATCCTCTAATTCCCATTTAATGGCATTCATTCCAAGTCGATGGGCAAGAGGAGCGTAAATATCCAATGTTTCTCGAGCTTTGCGTAATGCGGACTCAGCAGACACATATTTCCATGTTCGAGCGTTGTGCAGTCGATCAGCCAATTTGATGACAAGAACGCGGATATCTCTAGACATGGCGACAACCATCTTGCGAACAGTTTCTGCTTCTGCAGTTGGACCGTAAATCAATTTGTCCAACTTTGTCACGCCATCAACAAGGGATGCCACATCATCGCCAAAATCGATCTTCAATTGTTTCAGGGAATAATTTGTATCCTCAACAGTGTCGTGCAATAGCGCAGCAATAATCGTTTCAGAATTGAGTCCGAGCTCGGCCAAAATAAGCGCGACTGCGACAGGGTGGGTGATGTACGGATCCCCAGATTTACGAAACTGCCCTTCGTGGGCTTTTGCTGCGACAGTGTAGGCGTGCTCAATCTCTCCGTCCTTGATCGCGGAATGGTGCTCACGCAAGGCTGCCGTAATCGGCGCGATCATCGTCTCCACCTTGGTAATCCTACTTCAGTGGTTAGAGAAGAACTGAAAAGAGTCTCGAACTATCGACGACGATTGCGTTTCGGTTGATTACGAGGTCCACGCTTTTCGGGAGAAGAAGCTCCTGCAGCCACCGCAACTGGAGCCACTGGCGCTGCGCCACGAATTGCAACTCGCTTTGCAAGAGCCTGCATAGCTGGCTCATGTTCGCGCAGCCGAGCAAGAATTGGCGTGGCAATAAAGATGGACGAGTACGTTCCCGTTGCTAAACCAATGAAGAGCGCCAAAGAGAGATCTTTCAAAGTACCGGCTCCAAGCAATCCGGCACCGACAAAGAGAATTGACCCAACAGGCATAAGTGCAATAAGGGAGGTGTTAAACGAGCGAACCAAGGTTTGATTCACGGCCAAATTAGCCGCCTGAGAATAAGTCATCTTCGATGTGCTGGTGATGGTTCGAGTGTTCTCTCGGACTTTGTCGAAAACCACGACGGTGTCATAAAGCGAATATCCAAGAATTGTCAGGAATCCAATTACCGTTGCAGGCGTCACGTCAAAACCAACCAGCGCGTAGATGCCTACTGTAATGAATACGTCATGAATAACCGCAATGATCGCGGCAATTGCCATCTTGGGCTCAAATGCCATTGCAAGATAAAGGAGAACAACAATTAGGAAACCAAAGAGTCCATAAAGAGCCTTGCGCGTAATTTCCTTACCCCAGGAAGGACCAACAATTTGCGTGTCAATGGATTCAATGTTGACATCAAAGCGCTTAGCTAATGAATCTTGAATTGCATTTGATTCTGCACTCGTCAGGGCTCCAGTTTGAACTCGAACCTTGTTAGTGCCTAATTTCTGGACAATTACTTCTCCAGGAATCTTTGAGTCAGTCACTGCCGAAGTGGCGTCGGCCACGGAGATGGCAGTCTTGGTAACTGTGAAGGAAGATCCGCCCTTAAATTCAATTCCTAGATGTAGTCCCTGAGTTGAAAGAGCGATCGCAGAGGCAACAATCAAGACACCGGAGAATGCATACCAACGACGACGTTTGCCAATGAAATCTACTGAGGTCTCACCACGATAGAGGCGACCACCCAAGCCTGAAAGTTTCGACATGGTTATGCCTCCTTAACGGTTGATGCAGTGGGAATAACTACGCCCAAACTCTTGCCAGATAATCCTGAAAGCGGATGGCCTGAACTGTAGAACTTCATTCTCGTTACAACGGTAACGATTGGCTTGGTGAAAATAAATACGACGAACAAGTCGATTAAAGTTGTCAGGCCGAGAGTGAAGGCGAACCCTCGTACACCGCCTACCGCAAATAGATAAAGCAGAGCAGCGGCAATTATCGACACGAAGTCAGCAACGATGATCGTGCGACGTGCCCGATGCCAACCAGTTTCGACAGCAGATCGCACAGATCTTCCTTCACGCACTTCATCTCGTACTCTTTCAAAGTAAACGATAAAGGAGTCCGCTGTAATACCGATCGCGACAATCGCTCCTGCGATACCCGCCAAAGTTAAAGTGAAGCCAATCCATTTTCCGAGTAGAAGGAACAATAGATAGGACAGAGATCCCGCAATCAGAAGTGATCCAACGGAGACTAGACCGAGACCGCGGTAATAAAGGAGTGAATAAATAAGAACCAGCAAGAGGCCGATTAAGCCAGCAAGAAGGCCAGCATGTAGTTGATCTGCTCCAAGAGTCGGAGAAATTTGCTGCACTTCACCGCGATCAAAAGCGAGAGGCAATGCACCATACTTCAAAACATTCGCTAGGTCAGTTGCTTCAAGCTGTGAAAAGGAACCCGTAATTTCTGCATTACCAGAAGTAATTGCCTCATTAATTCTGGGCGCAGTTACAACAAGTCCGTCAAGAACCACAGCAACTTCATTTTGAGGAGCCGGCAGCGATGTGACGCGTGTTGTTAGAGCGCCGAACTTCTTTGTTCCGTCATCATTAAAAGTCAAAAGTACATACCAACCGCTACCGGTTGTTTGGTTAATTGCTGCGGATGCTTTCGAAATTTGACGACCTAGTACTTCTGCAGGGGCGAGAATGTACTTACTAATTCCAGTTCGATCGCACGCAACGATTGGGTCAGTGGCCTTGTCTGAGCCAGTTCCCTTTCGATTGGCCGCAAGTGTGCAGTCGAGGGCAGCGTATTGAGCATTTGTCGCCGCACTAACTCCCGCTGGTGGCGTTGCTGCAGTCTTTCCATCCGTCTTCGTAGCCCCGGGCGCACCGGAGACAAGTACTTGACGAAAACGCAGTTCAGCAGTTTGGCCAACCAATTCAACAACTCTTCGACCTGTATCTCCAGGCACTGAGATGACGATCTGTCTATTCACGCCACTACCTTGAGAGGTTACTTCGCTCTCGGCAACGCCTAGGGAGTTAACGCGCTGGCGAATGATCGACACTGCCTGATCAATAGCTGACGCCGTGACCTTTCCACTCTCTCCAGAGGCTAGACGTGGCTGAAGAGTCACGCTTGTGCCTCCGCGCAGATCCAAGCCGAGTTTGACGGAGGTCGCGCCTTGAATAAAGACGGCGGCGAGGAGGGCAACTAAGACGAGTGCCAAAATAGCCAGGGAACGACCTGGCCGACCGGCAGTCTTAGGGGTTCGGGATTGTGCGTTGGTAGACATGGGTAGAGAGTCTAGGCATCGAAAGGCTGTGTGTCGAAAAGAGAAATGGGTACAGTCCCCAACGAGGCCGGTGGCTCGAAGCCAACGTGGCGCCAACCTTGAGCCGTTGCGATTCGACCTCGCGGAGTGCGTGCCATAAATCCATTCCTTACCAAAAATGGCTCTGCAACAGATTCCACCGTTTCGGTCTCCTCACCAACGGCGATAGCCAGGGTGGATAGACCAACTGGGCCTCCGTTAAAGCGCTCCACGAGTGCCAAAAGCACCGCACGATCGAGGCGGTCAAGACCCAACTCATCCACTTCATACATATTCAACGCGGCTCGGGCATCAATTTGCGTAAGAGTGCTCGCACCACTGACTTGGGCATAATCGCGAACTCGTCGAAGGAGGCGATTAGCAATTCGGGGGGTGCCTCGACTTCGACCGGCAATTTCAGAGATCGCTTTCTCCTCGATGTCGAGCCCGAGCAGTCCCGCACTTCGAAGAAGAACACGGGCAATTTCAGATTCATCATAAAAATCCAAATGTGCCGTAAAACCAAAACGATCTCTCAATGGGCTAGGTAACAACCCTGCGCGTGTCGTCGCTCCAACGAGAGTGAAGTGTGGAAGTTGTAACGGGATCGCAGTAGCTCCAGGTCCTTTACCCACAACCACATCTACGCGAAAGTCCTCCATCGCCAGATAAAGAAGTTCTTCGGCCGGGCGAGGCAGGCGATGTATCTCATCAAGAAACAAAATCTCACCTTCGGTAAGTGACGAGAGAATCGCCGCAAGGTCCCCCGCGTGAGTAATCGCTGGACCACTTGTTATGCGAATGGGCGTATCCATTTCACTCGCCAAAATAAGAGCCAGCGTAGTTTTGCCAAGTCCAGGCGGACCTGAAAGCAAAATGTGATCCGCACTTGACCCGCGATGCCGAGCTGCACGTAAGAGTACGTCGACCTGTTCGCGAACACGTTCTTGTCCTATGAACTCACTTAAAGAACGCGGTCGTAACGCGCTTTCGGCAGCCGATTCTTCCACTTTCCCTTTCGGAGATATTTCTCGATTGTCCTCGCTCACGTGGTCCGACCCCTGACACCTTTTTGAAGCGCTCTCTTTAGCAATTCGCTCATATCCATTTTTGATGGATCCTCATCATTTTCTTGCAAGGCCAATACAAGTGAACTAATCGTGAGATCAGAATCCTTAGGTGAAAAGCCAAGAGAAATCAATGCACTGGAAAGTTGATCGCGCCAAATCGGAAGGTGTCCAATGGTCGAAGTTGAGGAATGAGATATTTTTCCTTTTAACTCCAAAATCATTCTCTGTGCTCCTTTCCGGCCTATGCCAGGAACGCGCTCGATCGCAGCAACATTCTCCTGCGCCACCGCCGAACCAAGATCATCAGGTGTCATTACCGCTAAAATTGACATTGCAACTCTTGGCCCAATGCCGGAAACGGTTTGCACAAGTTCGAAAAGTTCGCGAGATTCTTCGTCAAAAAACCCGTAAAGAGTGAGTGAGTCTTCGCGAACTATAAGTGAGGTGAATAGTTGCGCATCGCTACCAATTGTTAAGCGAGAACTTGTAACGGGAGTTATGGCAACGGAGAGTCCAACTCCCCCGACCTCGATGACGACCCGATCAAGTGAAAGTGAGCGAACTCGACCGAAAAGTGAAGAGATCATGCTCGCAACTCCTTGAGCCTATTTTTTTCTGCTTTCACGGCCTCCGCTAATCGATTGGTACTTGCTCCACGCCACAAATGGCAGATTGCCAAAGCAAGAGCATCGGTGCTGTCCACGGGTTTAGGAATACTCTCCAGTTGGAGAAGTCGACGCACCATTTCAGCCACTTGTGCCTTACTGGCTCGGCCAGTGCCTGTAACCGAAGCTTTAACCTCAGTCGGCGTATGCATGGCCACCGGAATTCCAGCCTTTGCGGCGACAAGAAGAGCGATGCCAGCTGCTTGGCCGGTACCCATCACGGTACGCACGTTGAGTTGAGAAAACACTCTTTCGACCGCAATCACATCAGGATTGAATTGCGTGACCCATTGTGTGATTTCAATTTCCAAGCGCAGCAATCGTTGCTCCAATGGGGAACTGCTATCAGTCATGATCACGCCGACACCTACTAAGGAAAGTGGAGCTCCTACCGCACCTTCGATGATGCCAACGCCACACCTGGTGAGCCCAGGATCTATGCCCAATACGCGCATCGATAGCCACCTCGCGAAAAATCCTTGGCCTTCATGTATCTAGCCTAGGTCGGGACACAAATTAATCAGTCCAGGCTCGCCATAACTTCGTCGGAGATATCAAAATTGCCATAGACATTCTGAACGTCATCTAGGTCTTCAATCGCATCGATGAGAGCAAAAACCTTTTTGGCTCCATCAGCATCAAGAGGAATCGACATCGTGGGCAAGAAAGAAGACTCTGCAGAGTCGTATTCAATTTTTGCCGATTCTAGAGCCGTCCTAACGGCTGGCATATCTGTAGGTTCGCAAACAATCTCAAAAGAATCGCCAATGTCATTTACTTCTTGCGCCCCGGCTTCAAGCACCGCTTCCAAAATTCTATCTTCGGTAACCAACGCACTTTTAGTAACGATTACTACACCTTTGCGGTTAAACAAATAGGACACAGATCCAAGATCCCCCATGCTTCCACCATTTCGAGTCACTGCAACACGTACTTCACCCGCGGCTCTATTTCGATTGTCCGTTAAACATTCGATCAGGATTGCAACCCCGTTCGGTCCGTAACCTTCATACATAATTGTTTGCCAATCAGCGGCTCCTGCTTCAAGTCCCGCTCCACGCTTTATTGCTCTTTCAATATTGTCGGCCGGCATCGAATTCTTTTTTGCCTTAGCAACGGCGTCATAAAGAGTCGGGTTGCCCGCCATATCAGGTCCGCCAAGTCGAGAAGCAACCTCAATGGCTTTGATGTATTTGGCAAATGACTTAGCTCGGCGAGAATCAATAATCGCCTTCTTATGCTTTGTAGTCGCCCATTTGGAATGGCCTGACATTTTCACCCCATCGTCAAAAATACCCTGAACGTGCGGGCATACTTTATCTGATACTTACTACGCCCTTACACACTTCCTCGACGAAGTACCTATGAATCCCGCTATCAGCCGTCAATTCAGGGTGAAAGGACGTTGCAAGAAGGACTCCCGCCCGTACTGCCACTGCATGAGGGATGCCCGTGCTTGATACGACCGAGGCAAGAACATCGACGCTAGGACCAATATCTTCCACCCACGGGGCGCGAATAAAAACTGCGCGCATCCGCTCGTGTAAGCCAGCCATATCAATGTCAACCTCAAAGGAATCTACCTGTCGACCGAATGCATTTCTGCGAACCGTTATATCAAGGCCGCCGAATGTTTTCTGATCTGCAGTCGCATCCAAGACTCGATCTGCTAGCAAAATCATGCCTGCACAAGATCCGTAGGCAGGCATCCCATTTTTAATACGATTTTGAACCAGGTCAAAAACGTCGAAGGTTGCGGCAAGATGAGCAATCGTTGTCGATTCGCCTCCGGGAATTACAAGAGCATCGATCGATTCAATTTCACTAGCGCGCCGCACAGGGATTGCCTCCACGCCACAATCACGTAGCGCGACCAAGTGTTCACGTACATCTCCCTGGAGGGCCAGTACGCCAATCCTTAATGGCAAATTGGGCAAAAAATTACCAGCCGCGCTCTGCCAAACGATGAGGAACTGGAATGTCAGCGACATTTATTCCGACCATTGCATCACCGAGGCCACGAGAAGCATCAGCAATGACCTTTGCATCGTCGTAGAAAGTTGTCGCTTTGACACAGGCGGCTGCACGTCGAGCCGGATCGCCAGATTTAAAGATTCCCGAACCGATGAACACTCCGTCAGCTCCGAGATGCATCATCATTGCTGCGTCAGCTGGCGTGGCAATGCCGCCCGCTGTGAAAAGTACGACTGGCAATTTTCCAGACTGGGCAACTTCCTTAACAAGTTCAAATGGGGCCTGCATTTCCTTGGCAGCCACGTAAAGCTCGTCTTCGCGCATGGAACTGAGGCGACGAATTTCTCCGCCGATCTTGCGCATATGTGTCACCGCATTAGAAACATCGCCAGTACCTGCTTCGCCCTTAGAGCGAATCATGGCTGCACCTTCATTTATTCTGCGAAGAGCTTCTCCAAGATTCGTGGCACCGCATACGAATGGCACAGTGAAATCCCACTTGTCGATATGGTTTTCGTAATCGGCCGGTGTCAAAACTTCTGATTCATCGATGTAGTCCACTCCGAGGCTTTCCAAAACCCGTGCCTCAGTGAAATGGCCAATTCGAGCTTTTGCCATGACGGGGATAGAAACTGTGGCTTTGATTTTTTCAATCATGTCAGGATCCGACATGCGTGAGACTCCGCCTTGGGCTCGAATATCTGCAGGTACTCGCTCAAGTGCCATGACGGCAACGGCGCCAGCATCTTCGGCGATTTTGGCCTGCTCGGCGTTGACGACGTCCATGATCACGCCACCTTTAAGCATTTCTGCCATTCCGCGCTTAACTCGACCGGTTCCCTTTACCTCAGACATGTTTCTCCCCTTGCTTTAAAAGCGTTTCAAAGACCTCATACTACTTTGTCGAAGTAGCGCTCGGTGACGCCGTAGTTGGGGCGACCGGATAGGTGAATTCAGGCGCGCTACCGACCAGTGCAACCCAAACTTGGCCTCGGGCAAAGGAAATAGGTTGACCATCTAGTCCAGTCCAGGTCGTACCTTCTGTACTCGAAGGACGAGACCATGTAGCGGGGAAAGATTCCCCATCGCGCAAAATAAACCCGGTGCCGGCGCCAATGGTCGCAGAAAACGGAGTTATCCCACCCACTTTGTCGTGGTAGATCGAATTCGTGATGGAAACAGTTTGAATAACGAGAGTTGTGGGGCCGAGTTGTTTGCCATCATCGGCAAAATCTGGTGAGTTCGAATGAAAAAGTAACCAACGTTGCTCCCCTGTTGACCACGTTGCGCTGTAAGAATTGGCGGGCCAAGTGAGTTTTACGGAGGTGAGAGTTTTGCCACCTAACGGCTTTGCACCGAAACTCCAACCTAAGTTCTTGGATGTCGCAATCGCGACATTGTCGTTCAAAAGCCTGGCCATCAGAAGGTCGGCCCGTAAAACTAAATTGACCGGCGCCGTTCTTGTTAGATCTCGAGGATAAAATTTCTCGGGTTCTCGTTGCGCTCCAAGATTTTCTAAATTGGCACTTGCAATCACGGGCAACATTTTTGTCTGAGCCCCGCTGTAGGCAAAAGCAACATGTCCATATTGGGAGAGCAAATCGATATCGCTAATTCTTGCACTTCGAACTGGACCGATACGGGCAGGTATTGACGATGAGAAAACGGCTGCTAGTCGCGTGAGACCACCCTCGACTTGTTCGATGTACACCACGTCGGCGGAATCCAATCCAATTTGCGGATGGGCTTGCGCCGTATCATCGACTTTCACAACTAAAATAGGTCCATCAGTTCCCTGCCTACCACTTAAAGAATTGTAGGTCGGAGTCGCAACTGCTGTTTTCGTCGGATTCGACATAGTGATGGTTTCAGATTTTGCAGCGCACGACGCAAGCAACGTTAATGTTAATGCGATGATTACAATACGCGTTGGAAATACCCTAAAGAACATCGTCTTCAAATTCGTAGGTGACAGGTAGGGGCGCACGGCCAGCCAATCTAAATACTCTAAAGATCAATTTCTGTCGCACCAATCTTGTTCGAGTTACTGCATCCACATGGAATGAGATCGCAACCCGAATCTTCTCAGTCAGTTCAGAAAGTTCTTTGAGCAACGCCGCTTCCGCGGGATGAATCTCATCGACCAAATCGTTTTGTAGCAATCCCAAAGCACCCGACAACCCACTTTCGGCTTGCGAACGAACAGAAATCTGCGCTTCCCGGGCTTGATATGCCGCAGCGGTGAGCAGCAGAGATGAGGCAGGATCTGCCATCTCACTGTGCGCCAATTCGAGAGCAACGGCGGCCCTTCGCTGTAGCAGTCCATCGAGATTTGCCCAACTCGTTTCGACTCTGTGATGAAGTCGATCAAGTCGAGTTGCAGAGAAGGATAGATACCAGAGGAAAAGTAAGGTGAGTGTGATTACAAGGAAACTAGTCTTCACTTTGGCTGTCCCTCTCTATTCATGAATCTATTCCATGGTCGCGTGTCAGAGGCGAGACGCACACCTTGTCCCCCGACCATTGCCATTTCGTAAACCGAAAAGATTTGAGTCGTTCTTCAACAGATCAATCGCGATTGAAGCTAAATGACGAGGGTCCTCTGAGTTGAAGACTGACCCAAATTTTCCGGCCCCTAGAAGTGAAACGAACGCGGGAATGTCACTTGCAATTGTTGGGGCTCCGGCTGCCATGGCTTCGGCGAGAATGATTCCGAAGGATTCCCCTCCCGTATTTGGCGCAACATACAAGGAAACCGAAGCAAGAAAATCCGCCTTCTCTTCTTCAGTCAATCTGCCAAGAAAGGTAATCCTTTGACGCACGGCAGGATCCATTGCCTTTAACAAACCCTCACTCTCCCCTGGACCGGCGACGATAATTCGAGCGTTCGGAACGGATTTCACGATGATCGGCAGCGCCGCCAAAAGAATAGAAAGTCCCTTTCGTGGTTCCTCAAAGCGTCCGATGAAACCCAAGGTATCCCCACTCCATTCAGAGCGCGCAACACCATCACTAAAACGCGAAGCGTAAATTCCATTGGGAATCACGATCGCATCGGTTTCCAAATGATCGGTCAATGTCGTGCGAGCTGCTTCGCTCACCGCAATCCTGGCCGAAAGCTTTTCGATGACTGGCTCCAGCATTGGTCCTATCGCATAGATCGCTTTCTGCTTCTTCGAGGCGGCATGAAAGGTCCCGACCATAGGACCTTCTGCTGCCCAACATGCTAGTAACGAGATCGAAGGTATTGCGGGTTCGTGTAAATGCAGAATGTCGAATTCACCTTGCGTGATCCATTGTCTAACTCGACTAAATGCAATGGGGCCAAAAAGGACTCTTGCTACCGCACCGTTATAAGGAATCGCAATTGGCTTGCCAGCACTTACGACATAGGACGGCAATGCCGATTCATCTACAGCTGGCGCCAAAACTGAAACTACATGCCCATGTGAAATTAGATATTCACTTAAGTCAGCAATATGCGCCTGAACCCCGCCAGGCACATCCCATCCGTACGGGCACACAATGCCGATCTTTAATCCTTTACTTTTCATCGGAACGTTCTTTGAAGTCGGCATCAATCCAAATGCGTTGCATCATGTGCCAATCTTCGGGATGCGCTGCGATTCCATCAGCGAAATTGTCCGCACATTCTTGAACGATGGTTAAAACCTTTTCTTGCTGGGATCCATCAGAGGGAATTGTCACCTGGCGAAATTCAATATGTATTCCAGTCGTAGTGTATGAAACGTATGCAGTGAGGAGCGGTGCCCCAGTATTGAGTGCCAGCAAAGCTGGTCCAGCTGGCATGCGTGCAATCCCATCAAAGAAATTAACGGATATTCCCGTTTTCGAGAGATCTCTATCTGCGACAAGTGCTACTAGCCCGCCATTTCGAAGGCGTTGGGCCAAAGTGGCGATGACCCGACCA
>JAPLBP010000122.1:14847-30649 GCA_026392695.1 Actinomycetota bacterium
CTTCTGGTTTCAGCCGCTCTGCGACTGTTACGAGTTTGGCTCCCTTGCCACAAAAATAAGCCCCCGCGTGATCCCAGTTTCCTGCATGCGGCAGTGCCACAACAATGCCGGTTTTGCTTTCTAATGCATCGATGAGCAAATGCCCATTTGTCAGTTCAACGCTGTCAGCAATTCTCTCAACGGACCAATCTGGAAATCTGAATGTGTCACACCAATATCGCAAATATGAGTGCATGGAAAGCGAAAGAAGCTCGTCTAATTCACGTTCAGAAAGTTCTGGCTTGACCTGGCGAAGATTGGATCGAAGACGAAGAACACTTTTACCTCGTCGTTTCTCCAGTTTTACCCCAAGCGAATAAAAAATCGAGTAAGCGGATTTTTCAGGCAACCAACGAACGATTCTCCACGCAACCAGATACGCAAAAGCGACAAAACCTTCCGTTAACTTTTTCATACAGATTGCACCGCTCGACGAACGATCAATACTCGTTGAAATGAGGTGAACGCGCCGAGAATGGCCATGGTCCAAATTCCTATCTGGAGCGCATATGACAAACCAAGTCCGTGAAGAAATATGGCGATGAGCATAATGATGAGGCGCTCAGTTCTTTCGGCTAAACCACCGCTACAGGCAATATTGAGAGATTCAGCCTTTGCCCGGATATACGGAACCAATATTCCGAAAACTAAAGCGACGACCGCTACAGGTACTAAGGGATCATTCTTTCCCTCCAAGAAAAGGATTAAGCCAATAAGCACCGAAGAGTCCGTAACTCGATCGATAGTTGAATCGAGAAAGGCTCCCCATGCACTTGATCCTTGATTTGAGATTCGAGCCATCGTTCCGTCAAAGAGATCGCCAAGGGCAAAAAAAGCGACAACCAGAGTTCCAAGCACTAAATGTCCAGAAGGGTAGAAGAATAGGGCTGAGAAAATTAAACCTGCGGCGCCAATCACGGTCACGGAGTTGGGAGTGAGTCCAATTTTCAGGAGTCCCTTAGCACTGGGTGTTATGACGCGCGTGACCGCTGGCTTCAATATGTCGCTAATCATCGCCACCATCGTAGGCTGAGCCCGTGCCATCTCCTAGTTCACCCAAATTTACGCAGGGCAATCCACTAAAAATCCATGTATTCGGACACGAGGGGGCTGACCCTGAAGGGGTTGCCCACTCGGTAGGTGGGTCCACTCACGCAGATGTCTACGAGGATTGCGATCTGGCAATATTTGCGATCAACGCGGCCCAAGGGATTGATGCGGAAACAATTGAAACGTGGGAGGTGCTCAGCGAGTCGATGGTCCCTCGTATCATTGCAGTTACGGGAATCGAAGGAGTCGAGGCCGACTTCGATGACGCCGTGTTACTCGCAAATCGGGTTTTCGATCAGACAGTTACTCCGTATCTGGTACTTCATGATGAGGCCGGAATCGCTTGTGCTCTCATTGATC
Organism: Actinomycetota bacterium; assembly: GCA_026392695.1. Classification (GTDB taxonomy): domain Bacteria; phylum Actinomycetota; class Actinomycetes; order Nanopelagicales; family Nanopelagicaceae; genus QYPT01. The sequence continues at coordinate 16,297 of JAPLBP010000122.1, forward strand.
TCGCGAATCTTCGCATTATTGATTACTCCTCTTCAGTGCCCACAATTTCTGACAGCGATCCGGAGCACAAAACGTTGGTATCTGAATTTCGACAAGAATATCTGGAAGCTCTCGAGATTGCCGGTGAAGATGGATTTGCCGCTGGCATGCTCTTCCCCGCAATTCCAGTCTGGCTAGAAAAAGGAATTGGTGTTGATATTCTGCAAACCTATATTTCAAAAATCAATTCTTGATCTACCAACCGTTAGCTAAATCCGATCTAGTCTGTGCCAACAATTGCGGGAGTATTTTTGTTCCACCAATGATGGGCATGAAATTTGCGTCTCCGGACCATCGAGGGACAACATGCTGGTGAATATGCTCTGCAATTCCGGCACCAGAAACTGCTCCTTGATTCATACCAATATTAAATCCAGCCGCCCTCGAAACCTTTCGAAGCGTTTTCATGGCATGAGCGGTAAGCGCAGAAATCTCGTTTCTTTCTTCACTTAGAAGATCCGTGAGATCTGCCACGTGCCGATACGTGCACACAAGTAAATGTCCGGCGTTGTATGGGTAGAGATTCATAACGACATACGCCTTCTCGCCCCTGGCAACGATTAAAGAATCCTCGTCATTGAGAGTTGGAATAGTGCAGAAGGGACAGGGCACATCATTATTAGGTAATGGACGATTATCTCCTTTGAGATATTCCATGCGATGGGGAGCCCAAATTCGCTGCCATGCATCTGGCATCCCGGCCCCACCTAAAAGATCAGACATGTTAAACCTGTCGACGTTCGCGAATGCTGGCTTCAATCTCCTCAAATGCATCATCTAGAGAAACGCCATTCTTCTGCTCGCCATTTCGATACCGGAATGAAATGCCACCAGATTCTTGGTCTTCTGCCCCCGCAATGAGCATGAACGGGATCTTTTGGATTTGCGCGTTGCGCACCTTCTTTTGCATTCGATCGTCCGAAGCATCAATGTCGGCGCGAATGCCACGACTCCTCAATTGTGAAACGACATCTCGGAGGTATGGCTCAAAGGCCTCCGCAACCGGGATGGCCATAACTTGAACTGGTGCTAACCAAGGTGGAAAGGCACCCGCATAGTGCTCGGTTAAGACTCCGAAGAATCGTTCGATAGATCCAAAAAGAGCGCGGTGAATCATTACAGGTCTCTGACGAGATCCATCCGATGCTACGTATTCGAGGTCAAATCGTTGCGGCAATTGAAAATCAACTTGAATCGTCGACATTTGCCATGTACGACCAATTGCATCTTTGGCTTGGACAGATATCTTCGGACCGTAGAAAGCAGCACCACCTTCGTCAAGAACAAGTTCAAGATCTTGACGTTGAGCCGACTGACGAAGGGCTTCGGTCGCTTCTTTCCAGTCAGCATCCTCGCCGATGGATTTCTCTGGGTTTCGTGTAGAGAGTTCAAGATAGAAATCGGAAAGACCGTAATCACGCAAAAGATTAAGTACGAAAGTTAACAAGCTATCTAGCTCATCGAGCATCTGATCGGCAGTGCAATAAATATGCGCATCATCTTGAGTGAATCCCCGAGCGCGGGTAATGCCATGGAGAACACCAGATTTTTCGTATCGGTAGACAGTTCCGAATTCAAAGAGTCGAAGTGGAAGTTCTCGGTAAGAACGCTGACGTGAAGCAAAGATCAAATTATGGAACGGGCAGTTCATGGGCTTCATGTAATACTGCTGACCTGCACGCTTCACAGTGCCATCGGCGTGATACTCCTCATCCATCACCATCGGTGGGTACATTCCGTCGGCGTACCAATCCAAGTGACCAGATTTCTCAAACAGGGTCGCCTTGGTCAGATGTGGAGAGTAGACAAACTCATAACCTTCGGCTTCATGACGTTTGCGTGAATAATCCTCCATCGCTCGTCGAATGATTCCGCCCTTGGGATGAAAGACCGCTAAGCCCGATCCAATTTCATCCGGGAAAGAAAATAGATCCAATTCCGCGCCGAGACGACGATGATCTCGCTTCTCTGCTTCAAGTAGAAAATCAAGATGTCCAGTGATCGCTTCCTGAGAAGGCCACGCCGTTCCATAAATTCTCTGCAACATCGGATTCTTTTCAGATCCACGCCAATAAGCACCAGCGCTTCGCATCAATTTAAAAGCAGGAATCATTTTTGTCGAAGGCAAATGCGGTCCTCGACACAGGTCACTCCATATTGGTTGACCATCGCGTCCGAGATTGTCATAAATCGTGAGCTCGGCGCCACCAACTTCAACGCTGCTTTCGTCACCGACGTCTGACTTGAGCCCAACTAATTCACATTTGTATGGCTCAAGTTTTAATTCTTCCAAAGCTTCGTCATGAGAAACAACGCGACGCTTAAATCTTTGGCCATCCTTGATGATCTTTTTCATTGCGCTTTCAAGCATTACTAAATCATCTGGGGTAAAGGGTCGCTCGGGATCAAAGTCGTAATAAAAGCCATCGGTAATAGGTGGTCCGATGCCTAGCCGTGTTTGAGGAAAAATCTGTTGAACGGCTTGGGCGAGAACGTGCGCTGTAGAATGGCGCAGAACATAAAGTCCGTCGGCAGAATCAATCGAAACACTTTCGACGATATCTCCCTCATGTAAATCAGTCCAAAGATCTCGCAACTGTCCATTAATCCTGCAGACCACAATCTCCTTGGAATCTTGGAAGAGATTTGTCGGACGGATATCGCCTTCCACGAGCTGGGCCTGACCATCGACAACAATGTTGATCTGTGACATGTCCTTAGCCTACCGAACCAAACGCAGGCAGCGTCGCCGCTTTTTTCGATAGTTCATCCTCGATTCTCAAGGGACGATCTCCGACCGAAGCAACGGGTTGAAAACCCTTCAAACTATTGAGTAAGTAGATTGATTCGGCGCGAACAATTTCACTTCTCAAAATGGTCCGCTCCTGTACTGGCAGCCATGTCAGCGCAAGTGCCCGCATAATGCCCGGCAAAGCCCCTGAGGCCAAAGGCGGAGTAAACCAAGTGCCTTTAATTTTGAAAAGAAGATTAGCCACAGATGTCTCAGCCACTTCTGCCTTGCTGTTGAGACGTATCGCGTCATCGAACCCGAGGCTTCGTGCCCAATCCAGCACGTCAAGATTTTCCCGATAGGGCATCTTTTTTAAACCAGATGTTGGTGACATTTCATTCAATGGCGTATCAGAAATCGAAATTGTGGCCGGAGCAGTCCACCTCTGATACTCATGCAATGTGGCAGAAACAGCGCCCTCCTGATTAAAGATAAGGCGCAAGCGTCCCAAAACGGTTTGTACTGGAGATTCAAGAATAGTGCTCTCAATTTTTTCACTGATAATGCGATCCGTTGGAAAGTCGTAACCTAATCGTCCTGCACCAATTCGAGCCAGCTCCTTCTGATCCCAAAAAATCCTAAAAGCCCCCGAAATAAGTGCCTGAACATCTTCCACCCAACCAAGGGCACCGCAATAAGGACCGCGTGACATCTTTTCGATTTCACTGATCGTCGAAATCGCCGACGACTTGGGCGCACCACTCACGGAGCCAGGAGGCATAATCGCCTCAAATATTTCTTTCCACTCAAGGCCTTGCGCAACCTTGCCTTCAATAAATGAAACCAGATGAGCCAAACCTGGATGATCTTGCGTTTGCAATAACTCCGGAACCGTCACGCTGCCCGTTTCGCAAATTCGACCAAGATCGTTTCGAATCAAATCAACAATCATGATGTTCTCGGCTTGGTCCTTCTCGCCGAAATCTTTACTGACGTCAGTCAGATGCTTCGTGCCTTTGATGGGAGCGGAAAGAAGAGTTCTGCCGTTTCGTTGCAAGAATAATTCTGGAGAAGCCGAAGCAATTTCACGATCGGGCAAACGCAGATAACTGGCATAAGGAGCCGGGTTGAAGGCAATTAATTCGTTCATGAGCGGAAGGAGTGAATCGCCGTTGAATGGAAGGCTGATTTGCCGACAGGCATTGACTTGATAAACCCAACCGAGGGCAATTTGTCGACGTATTTCTTCCACGTATTCCATGTATTGATCGCGGTTGAGCGAACTTTTCCAAGTGCCTTCAAGCGAGCGCCATTTTTCCTGCCCAACTGGCAACGGCGCTTCTTCAACATGCGCAAATTTCGCGCAAACCCACTCACCTTCAAAGCTTGATGAGAGAGCCCAAAACCCGCCCTCGGAAAGGCAACGGGGATCATCGCTCATCTCGATAAGGCCAAACGCCAATCGACCGCCCATCCAAAAACAGGGTTCATTGCGTGCGAGCTCCATGATCTTCACCCCCGTAACGGTACGGGCAGAGACGAACTTTGGCTCGCTTTGGCAGGAACCCTCGCGCTACGGTAGATTTCGCCAAGCACGTTCGAGAGATCGCCTGTGCATGCGGACGTAGCGCAGCTGGTAGCGCGGAACCTTGCCAAGGTTCAGGTCGCGGGTTCGAACCCCGTCGTCCGCTCGGAGACTCGGCGTTCATGAAGATGTGATCGCCGATTTTTTTACGGTGGAGTGGCCGAGAGGCGAGGCACAGGACTGCAAATCCTGCTACACGGGTTCAAATCCCGTCTCCACCTCACATGGCGGACGAAGACGGGAGGGGAAAATGGAGATGGACGATTCCATTCGCCCTTGGGGTCGATATGAAATTCTTCAAGAGAGCCCCCACTTTAAAGTTAAGTGCATCTGGGTTTCTCCGGGAAAGAGACTTTCTTATCAACGCCACGAAAAGCGTGCCGAACATTGGTATTTCGTGCAAGGAAACGCAGAGGTGACTCTTAACGGCGTCATCTCACATCACAAGGCCGGCGATTCAGTGATGGTAAAAGTTGGCGATCTTCATCGGGTCAGCAATATCAGCGATCGCGAAGTAATATTTATTGAGGTACAAACAGGAACGTATTTTGGTGAAGACGACATTGAACGAGTCGAAGACGATTTTGGACGCTCCTAGAGCGCCCATCGCGTGAGGTATGCTCCTCCAAGTAATTCTGTAAGCAATTAGGACCGTTGGCTCAGCGGTAGAGCGCTTCGTTGACATCGAAGAGGTCACTGGTTCGATCCCAGTACGGTCCACTCAAAGAGAAAATCGGATTACAAATTCTTTGCTGCTTATTACGGCATCACCATTCCGCCATCAACTGGAACAGTTATACCGGTCACGTAAGAGGAAGCATCACTCACGAGCCAAATCAAAGTCGCTGCCAATTCCACTGGGTCACCAAGTCTTCCCATTGGAGTTGATCGTGCAACGAGATCGACCGTCTCTTTTGGAAGCTGATCTGACATTTCTGAAGGAAAAAATCCTGGCGCTAACGCATTAACTCGAATCTGCTTTCTGCCACTCCACTGAGCAGCCAGATCCCTGGTGAGGCCAATAAGACCTGCCTTACTTGAGGCATAAGCCGCTTGTGGGAGTCCGGCGGGATGCAAACCGAGCACACTAGAAATATTTACGATTGCGCCACCATATTTGGCTTCTCGTGCAAATGCTTGAGCCATCCAATAGGCGCCCATCAAGTTCACATCAACAACGGCGCGAAATTGCTCCGGAGTTTCTTTTGTCGCTGGGACCGCTGTGCCTACGCCCGCGTTATTAATAAGTATGTCTACTCGTCCAAACGTTTCTATCGCCTGCGAAATGAGCGCTGTGCAATCATCTGGGTTTGTAACATCGGTTGTCTTAGCAACATATCTGCGACCCGCGGCAAGAACTAGTTTTCCTGTCTCATCCATTCGCTCCGTGCGTCTAGCACCTAAAACGAGGTCGGCGCCCGCTTCAGCGAGAGCTTGAGCAAACGCAACTCCCAAACCAGAAGATGCTCCGGTTAGTACGGCGACTTTGCCATCCAAGCGAAAGCGGTCAAGAACACTCATCACACTCCCCTTTTCTTAACGAATATGCGTACCGTACTACTATGGAATTCAATCTGAGCGATCGCGCAAATGAATATCTCGAGCGACTACACGCATTCATGGACGATGAGATTCTCCCGAGCGAATCTGCTTACGCACAGGAACGACGTGCTTTTGCCGAATCCGGCTCACCACACGCGCCTTCGGAAATTATCGAGACTTTAAAATTATCGGCCCTCAAGAGAGGGTTATGGAATCTTTTTCTTCCAGACTCACATGATCCCGCGCATGGATTGTCGGTCACGGATTACGCTCCACTCGCAGAATTAACCGGATGGGCACCAGAAATGGCACCCGAGATTTTGAACTGCTCGGCCCCTGACACTGGGAACATGGAAGTGCTCCATCAATTTGGAAGTGAATCCCAAAAGAGTAAGTGGCTTACCCCGTTGTTAAATGGTTCGATTCGCTCTGGATTTGCAATGACCGAGCCTGACGTTGCTTCAAGTGACGCTCGAAATATCTCCACCAGTATTAATCGAGTTGGCAACCAGTACGTTATTAATGGGCGCAAATGGTGGACGACAGGTGCAATGGACCCTCGATGTGAGATCTTGATCGTGATGGGAAAAACTAATCCGGAATCTGATGCACATCATCAACAATCCATGGTCCTAGTTCCGATGAATACCACAGGAGTGACCATTGTAAGGAACCTTTCGATATTCGGATATTCAGATCAACATGGCCATGCGGAAATTGATTTTGAAGATGTACGAGTACCAGTTGAAAATTTGATCGGAATGGAAGGCTCAGGCTTTGAAATAGCCCAAGCACGATTGGGTCCGGGAAGAATTCACCATTGCATGCGCGCAATTGGAATGGCCGAAAAAGCGCTTTCACTTATGGTTGAGCGTTCAACCCAGCGCACAACATTTGGTAAAGAACTCTCGCAACAAGGCGTGATCCAAGAATGGATTGCAAATTCTCGGATTGAAATTGAACAGGCACGTCTTTTGGTTCTTAAAGCTGCATGGATGATAGACACGGTCGGGGCAAAATCTGCTCGAGCGGAAATTGCGGCAATCAAGGTGGTTGCGCCTCGTGTTGCTGAAAAGGTAATTGACCGCGCAATCCAAACCTTCGGTGGAGCTGGCGTTAGCCAAGACACTCCCCTTGCAGGCAAAGTCGTGACTTCCGAATTATCCCCCGTTCGATTTGAGGACTCCTTCGATATTGATGCCGTACATGGATGGCTCTCGCATCGCATCCCCGATCTTGGGGCTGCGCCCTCTGTGTCACAGTTTCGAAGTGGCGCCTCAAACCTCACCTATTTGCTTCACTACGAGAATCGAGATTTAGTCCTTCGCAGAGCGCCCATGGGTACAAAGGCAGCGTCTGCGCACAATATGAAACGTGAAGCCTTAATACAGCAACGTTTACGACCGGTCTTACCTTACGTGCCCAATGTTGTTGCAACGTGTGATGATTCAGAAATTATTGGGGCCGACTTTTATGTGATGGATAAGATCGAAGGATTGATCCTAAGACGCAACGCCCCGGTGGAGTTGGCATCAAGGACTGATGACCTCAAGTTAATAGGTACGGCCGCTATCGATGGCTTAGTGCAGTTACACCAATTGGATGCATCAATACTTGCCGAACTCAACAAAGGTCCTGGGTACGTCGCGCGACAAGTTGCTGGCTGGTCTGGACGCTACCGCTCCGCCTTAACCGAGGATGTGCCAGACGGCGAACAATTGATTGATTGGTTAAATGTGCACCAGCCCAATGACGTGGCGACTTGTGTGATACATGGTGATTGGCGCCTCGACAATATGGTTTTCAACCTTGAACCTGCGCCGAAATTTTGGATTGATAAAAATGATGAGCCGCGATTTGCATCGATGCGCCGACAACCGACTCATCTTGAAGGAATGCCTACTAGGGCCGAATTTATTCGTCGGTATTTAGACGCCTCGCCATGGCAATGCGCTGATTTCTCCTTCTACGAAATCTTCGGACTCTTCCGCTTGGCAGTTATTGCTCAGCAAATTTGGGCACGCTTCCGGAACGGAGAAACATCCAATCCTGACTTTGCTGACTTTGGAGATGGCGTTAGGACGCTAATGGAGCGAGCAGAAAAAATTTCCTCACATGCACAGGCGTAAAAAGTCTTCACTACCTCGGTAGGAAATACTTGCCGTACTTAAAAAGAATGGCTAAAAAGATAATTGAGTAAATAGCGGTAACCACTACATAGTCACGCCCTTTATCAAGAAAGCTTGAAATCTTCTCGTAGCGTTGCGGCGAAACTCTAAAAGTGTTCTCATAAAGGTTGACTCGTAGCATTGTTGAAAACACGGTCACGGTTGAAATGGTTACAACCAAGCACCATGGGCAAAATGCCTTAATCACGAAGAAAGACTGCGAGAGAAGCCAAAGGGCAAAAATAAGACCGATTGCATATATTGCAAGGGCCGTCTTTAAGAACCACTTGGGAAATTTGGTCCGACCAAGTCCTGCTACTGCAAGAGTTATCACGACGGGTTCGCAAATCAGACCAATGAATGAATTAGGAAATCCCAAAAGGTTGGATTGCCAAGAGAGAGCTACTTTTCCGCACGAGACAACTGAGTTGATATCACAAAAAAGTTTTGAATTGGAATTTTTGGCAAGTGTTATGGCGTCAACGGATAAGACCAGGGAAGCGGACAGACTCAAAAAGGAAGAGATCAACATCCACAAATAGGTCGTTCGATAACTTCGAGTCTCGTCTACCAATGCTTCATCGACCATTTAGAAAATTCCTTTCGAACCCCATCGCTGGGTTTTAACCGACAGCGGACTCAGGAGTGAGTCTGTACGAAAATGAGCGAATTTTCAAAAATGAGATCTGAATCGTAATCCAGAGTCGCTACGTGATAACTATTGAGAAGTTCGACTCGTTGCTTCTGAGCCGATCCAATTTCATCCATGATAATTTCGGTGTTAGAAACTGCAAGGACGTGATCTTCTGCGCTATGAAAAAGTAGAAGCGGAGATTTTATGAGCCCTAGGGTTGATCGTGAACTCCTGAGAAGTTTTCCTAACTGGACAACGCCTTTGGTGGGCAGAACGTCATAGCCATATTCGGTTACTCCCGGACGTTTGATGTCATCCCCCACCGACGAAAGCCCTTTCTTAAACACCGACACCAATCCAGCGAATTTCGCAGCTACTCCTGGAATATGAATCATTGGGTTCACCAAAACAATTCCCGCAATACGTTCGCCGTGGTGCGCGGTTACATAAAGGGTCGTCCCGCCACCCATAGACAGACCAAAGATAAATACCTTGTCACATGTCTTATGTAACTCGTCCAACTCTTCAACGACACGTGCCGGCCACTCTTGCCACGAAACCTTATTCAGGTCTTCCCAAGCACGACCGTGGCCTGGCAAGCGAGGTACCCGCACTGTGTAGCCACGCGCTCCGAAAAATTCTCCCCATGAACGCATCGACGCTGGAGAACCAGTAAAGCCATGGACTAAGAGAATTCCAATTTTTCCCTCTGCTCCCGAACCGCGGATAGCAAAGTCATCGACGTAGCCTTCTGGGGCGTGATCAGTACTCATAACCCAGAGCCTAGACCCGCTTGTATGTCACTTCAATGTCATATGGTTTTCGCATGACCCACGTGGAAGACGAAGGTGCGTGGCAAGCAACTTTTGACGATGTTGGACGCCCACTTTCCACGACCACATTTATCGTCCTCGATCTGGAAACCTCAGGCGCCTCTCCCTCCATCGGCGCAGGCATAACTGAAATTGGTGCAGTCAAGGTCCGTGGCGGCGAGATCGTTGGGACTTTCCAAACCCTTGTAAACCCGGAAGGTGAAATACCTGCCTTCATCACAGTTCTAACAGGCATAACGAATGCCATGGTTTTCGAAGCACCTAAAATCGACGAAGCGTTTCCTGCATTTTTAGAATTCCTAGGATCTGCCGAAGAATCAGTACTTGTTGCACATAACGCCCCATTTGATATTGGTTTCTTAAAAGCGGCGGCCGCCCATCTTCATTATCCATGGCCAAAATATCCGGTGGTGGATACTGCGCGCCTTGCACGAAAAGTACTCTTAAAAGACGAGGTGCCGAATTGCAAACTCGCCACACTGGCTCGTTTCTTCAATACCACGACAACTCCAAACCATAGAGCTCTTGAGGATGCGAGAGCGACAGTGGATGTCTTGCATGGACTGCTAGAAAGAATCGGATCCTTTGGCGTCACAACACTGGAAGAACTTTCTAGTTTTAGTACACGCTTAACAAGTGCTCAGAAGAATAAGAAGCACCTTGCTTCGAATATCCCTGCATCTCCCGGCGTTTACATTTTTCGCGGCCCCCAGAACGAAGCTCTCTACATCGGGACGTCGGGCAACTTAAAATCCCGCGTTCGGACCTATTTCACTTCGAGCGAGACTCGTAAAAGAATCTTTGAGATGTTGGCAATTGCTGCTCGCGTAGACACGATTATTTGCGCAACGGTCATAGAAGCTCAGATTCGCGAGCTTCGAATGATTAACGAGCGTCGGCCACCATATAACCGACGATCCAAAGGACAAGAGCGCGCGACTTGGGCAAAGATTAAGAGCAAGCCCACATCACATTTTGTTCCAGTAAAAGGAACCGCAACTCTCTCCAATGAAAGTTAGTGGATCGGCCCATTCGGCGGTAACGAAGAGGTCACATTAGGAATCCAGGCAATCCATCACACTCTTGCCTCTGCTGAGGAATTTCACTATCGGGACGTGCGCCCGATCGTGAAGCATCTGACTGAGAAGATGACCGCGTTATCAATGAATGAAGAGTATGAAGAAGCTGCTCACGTGCGGAATCAATTGGGTGCTTTCCTTCGCGGGGTGTCACGAGGAACTCGCATCCGCGCTCTCACATCTTTGCCAGAGGTAATCGCAGCAAACCCTATTTCTCCGAATGTTTGGGAAATTGTGTGTATCCGTTACGGGCGTCTAGTAGGAAGCGCAGTTTCGCGCTCAAACTTGACGATCGCCAAGACAATCGAATCACTACAAAACACTTCGGAAGTTTTAGTCTCTTCCGACCAGATCCTTTCGCACTCGACATACGAAGAAGTGGAAAAGTTACTGAACTTTCTTGATCGCGAAAACATCCGTCTTGTCTCAATAATCGGCGAGTGGACGCTTCCAATTTTCGGAGCACCTGGTGCTCAATTCGTGCTCGAAAGACAACGAAATCGAGATCAGGGCAATGCCAATCTCTGGCTCAGCTCCGCCCAGCGCGCCAACAACTGAGTGGCTTTGCCTGAATCAATCGCCTCTTGAGCCAATTTCACGCCATCACTTATTCGTTCCACTGGGGATCTGTCGTGAGCTCCCTTAAACGCGGCAATCGCGGATCCGGCGTTGAGCAGAACTGAATCTCTAGGGGCTCCCCTCTCTCCTGCAAAAATCGCACGCGTAATCCGCGCATTTTCTTGAGCGTCGCCACCCTTTAACTCCTCCAGAGTCGAATAGCCCATTTCGAAATCTGCAGGATCAATCTGAGATCTCGAGACCTTGCCATCGCCGATCGTTAATACAGTTGATGAAGTGGTCAGCGTAATTTCATCTAGCCCATCATCGCCTCGAAAAACAAAGCCATCTACTCCCCGCATCGCGAGCACTTGAGCCATGATCGGATGCATACGTTCATTTGCGACACCAACGGCGGCAGCGCGAGGCCTCGCCGGATTTGCTAATGGACCCAAAATGTTAAAGACAGTCGGTACACCTAATTCTCTACGGGCCGGGCCAGCAAATCTCATGGCTGGGTGAAATGTGGGGGCGAAACAAAAGCCGATCCCCAATTCGCGTACGCAGATTTCTACAGCCGAACCAGGAAGTGTTATTGCCACTCCTAGAGCTTCTAAAAGGTCGGCTGCGCCAGATAATGAAGTGGCTGCACGATTCCCATGTTTAACTACGCGAGCTCCTGCAGCCGCAGCAATTATTGCCGAGGTGGTAGAGATATTTATCGTGTGGGCGATATCCCCGCCAGTACCAACAACATCCACTGCTCGTTCCTGGATGGAAATTGGGGCGCTGTGTCGATACATCTCCTCGACGAGAGCCGCGACTTCTTGGGCAGATTCACCTTTGGCTTTGAGGGCGAGAAGAAAAGTCTTTATCTCCTCATTTGTTGCACGACCATCGAGAATTTCACGCATTGCCCAACTGGCGCCAAGAGGTGAAAGATCTTTTCCCGATGCTAAAAGATTGAGATTGCTAGTCCAGGAAACTTGATCAGAACTCATGCGTGCTCACACGAGATGAGATTGGCCCTTACTCGAATTCGAAGTTAGAAGTTCTGAAACCACGTTAGAAAAAGCAAAAGGATCAATCGGGTGCACGACTGTTGCTTCAGCTCGAGACCATTTAGCAAGCCAAGCGTCATCGGGCCGAGCAATAATGAGCAAAACAGGTGGACACTGGAAAACCTCATCCTTGAGCGCCCGAGCAATACCCATCCCACCTTCTGGGACAGCCTCGGCATCCAAGATAATCAGATCAGCTACACGACCTGAAGGCCGAGAATCTATATAGGCATGGAGGGCGGCGGCGGTCGCAAATTCATGAATCTCTTTATCCCCCAACTCTGGACCAACTTTCGAGCCAAGAGACGCGCGAACCGAAGCCCGCACCGTCGAATCGTCGGAATAAACGAGGATTGCAACAGGTGGATTAGCCATGTGAGCCATGGGGGCAGTCTAATCTGCCTAATTGAATTCGTGCGCCTTCATCACTCCAAATCGGACCGTGGTGACCATTTTCACCTCCCCCTGAAGATAGGTCATTAGTAGAAATAGAGAGAAAACTAAGGTGACTCGCGACGATGGTTAACGATTCCCCCACATTTCAGGAATAATCACCCCCATGTCTAGCGCCAGCCTCGTAACCCCAAAGATCAACCGCCCAAACATTGTGGCGGTTGGAACAATCGTCTGGCTCGCAAGTGAGCTCATGTTCTTCGCCGCACTGTTCGCGATGTACTTCACTACGCGCGCCGTGCAGGGCCCGGCGGTCTGGTTGGAGTCGACGCAAATTCTCAACATTCCATTTGCGGCGCTGAACACAACTGTCCTCGTACTCTCATCGGTGACTTGTCAGTTTGGCGTATTCGCCGCAGAGAGATTTCAACCTAAGCGAACTGGTGCAATCTGGAAAGTTTCTTCATGGGGCATGCGCGAATGGTTCGCAGCAACGTTCTTAATGGGCGCTTTCTTCATTGGTGGCCAGGTTTTCGAATACGCCTCACTTGCTCAAGAAGGGCTAAGCCTTTCATCTCGGGCATACGGATCCGTATTTTTTATCGCAACTGGTTTCCACGGACTTCACGTGACCGGCGGGCTGATCGCTTTCCTGATTGTGATGATCCGAATGAGTAAGGCGAAGAAGTTTGGTCATCGACAAGCCACGACAGCCATCGTGGTTTCGTACTACTGGCACTTTGTTGATGTCGTATGGATCGCCCTTTTCTCAGCAATTTACTTGATCAAATAATGAAATGTTCTACATGCAAATCTGTTCGGAGTTCGAAGTCCATATCGACCATATCGACCATATCGAAAGGAAATAAGTCTTGAAGCACCTTTCGCGTTACCGACGACATCGATCGTTTGGACCACTGCTGTTAATCTCCGCGCTCTTTCTCATTGGAACAACTTTCTCGGTAGCAAGTGCCGGAACTTCAAAATCAGCAAACGCACTGGCTCGCACAGCCAGTATTGATGAAGGACGTCAGATTTTTCTTAAGGGTTGCTCGTCTTGTCACGGTCTCAACGCTGAAGGTGGGGACATCGCACCGAGCCTCATCGGAGTCGGAGCCGCGGCGGTTGATTTTCAAGTTGGTACGGGTCGAATGCCAATGGCTGATATGAGCCAGCAAGCCTCAAGAAAAAAGCCGTCATACAATCCGGATGAAATTGCAGCACTTGCTGCCTACGTAGCCTCGCTTGCTCCCGGACCTGAAATTCCAAGCCAAGCAGTTGTCACCTATGAGCGCGATGGAAATAGCGCCCAAGGTGGAGAACTCTTCCGCACCAACTGTGCAATGTGCCATAACTTCTCAGGTCAAGGTGGGGCGCTAAGCCAAGGCAAATACGCACCATCTTTGATGGGTTCGACTCCAACGCAAATTTACGAAGCCATGATCACAGGACCACAATCGATGCCGGTCTTTGGTGACAAAGTCATCACACCCGCGGATAAATTGTCGATCATTAAATGGATCAAAGCCGCACAAAACGAACCAAGTCTGGGCGGTGCCTCATTGGGCCGCGTCGGACCTGTAACAGAAGGATTGTTGGTGTGGACACTCGGACTCGGACTGCTGATTGGTATTGCGGTCTGGTTGGCAACGAAAGCGAGATAGGGAAAATGTCAAAGGATATCGAGCGACTTTCAGATCCAGGTCTGCCAGAACACATCCACCGCAAGG
>JAPLBP010000010.1 GCA_026392695.1 Actinomycetota bacterium
CAAAGGGAACTCTTACGCAGGCACAAGTTGATGCACTCAACGCAGCGCTTACGGCTGCACATGCAGCAAATGTTCCACCAGCGAACCCCAATCGTGCTGCGATGGAAAACTTGATTACAACAACTCTTGGAATCGATGCAGCAACGCTTGAAAAGCGACTCATCGCTGGAGATTCATTAGCAACTATCGCTGGAGCAAAGACCGGCGCACTCATCGCCGCACTTGTTGCAGCTGAGACCAAAGAAATTGATGCTGCAGTAACTGCTGGAAAGTTAACGGCGGCTCAAGCAACAACACTCAAGTCAGGTCTCACGACTCAAATAACAGCCATGGTTAACGCAACAGGTGGCATGGGACGAGGACGTGGCGGAATGATGGGTGGCGGTAAGGGAAATGATCATGATGGCGGCCCCATGGGCGGCGGCATGCATGGCATGGGTGGCGGCACGACACCTTTGACAATTACGCCATCTGCATAAACGCTTAAATACGTCGCGAAAACCCGTCACCGATAGAGGTGGCGGGTTTTCGCGTTTTTACCGCAGACGAGTCTCAAGCCATTCCAGAAACGTGATCCCTCATGAGAGGATTTCGATATGCGAATTCACATAGGCAGCGATCATGCAGGGCTTGAATTAAAGGCCATTTTAATTGACCACCTTCGTTCAACCGGTCACGAAGTTACAGACCATGGTCCGTATGAATATGACGCGCTCGATGATTACCCGCTCTTTTGCATACCTGCAGCAGAGGCAACGGCCGTTGATCCAGAATCCATTGGAATTGTTTTAGGTGGTTCCGGAAACGGCGAGCAAATCGCGGCTAACAAAGTACTTAGTGTTCGAGCCGCTCTCGTGTGGAGCAATGAGATCGCAAAGTTGGCACGCGAACACAACAACGCCAATGTCATATCTATCGGTGGACGAATGCACACACCAGAGGTTTGCATAGAATTAATTGATACGTTTATTGCGACACCGTTCAGTCAAGACGAGCGTCATATGCGACGCATCGGACAAATATCTGATTACGAATACGAAGGCAACCTTTAATTTCGAATGTAAGTAAAATCGTTCACAACGTGATTTTTTCTTAACCCTTGTCCTTCAAATCTTGTTAGCGGTCGCCACTTCGGTCTTTCAACTTTTCCGCCTTTAAAGAGTCTTGTCCTTCCAAACTGATCTTCTATCCACAGTGCATATGGCTCCCAGTCCGTCGCAATGTGGAGAGTCCCGTGCGGTTTCAATTTCGTAGCGATTAATTCGATGAAACTCTGATTGATAATGCGCCTTTTGTGATGTCTCGTTTTTGGCCAGGGATCAGGAAAAAAGATATGCACGGCATCCAGAGATTCATCGCCAATCATTTCCTCCAACACAAGATGAGCATCGGCATCCATCACTCGAACATTCATGACGTCTGCCTCTTCGATGGACGCTAGGAGCTTTCCTATCCCGGGTTGGTGCACATCGATTGCCAATATCCCCATATCGGGAAAAGCCTTGGCAACTTCGATGGTGGCCTCCCCCATTCCAAATCCAATTTCCAGCGCGACTGTCTTGACGTTTGGAAACATCGAGGAAAAATCAAGGACGACCTCAAATAAATCAATGCCAAATTGGCTCCATAGGCGAGAGCGCGCCGCCCCTTGAGCAGCGGTGATTCTCGTCCCGCGCAATTTGAAGCTTTTGATGGTTGGGTTTTCCATAGGGGTAGCCTTTCATGATTGGATAGCACCTAATGAATTAAGTGATCGATCCCTAAAGGAGCAGACCGTGCCAGGAGTAAATCTCACATATAAAGAGGCAACAGAGCGTGCGAGCCTCATCAAGGTCGACAGTTACGACATTGACCTCGATCTGACCTCCGGGGACGAAACCTTCATCTCAAAGACGACAATTCACTTCGCCGGGCTTAAGCCAGGCGCCTCCACCTTTATTGACGCAGTGGGAAAGTCCGTCATCTCTGCCACTCTCAATGGATCACCCGTCGACACCTCCAATTTCGACGGCGAATCAATCCATCTCACGGGACTCGCCGAAAAGAACGAACTCATCCTGGTTATCGAGGGCATTTACTCAAAGTCTGGTGAGGGCCTTCACCGCTTCGTAGATCCTGCCGACAGCGAGGTCTACCTTTATACCCAACACGAAACTGCCGATGCCCGTCGAACCTTTCCTTGTTTTGATCAACCAGATCTCAAGGCAACGTTCTCTATTACAGCGCTCGTGCCCGCACACTGGGAAGTTATTTCCAACAACGCAGCCGAGTCAGTTGTGCCAGTTGGCGAATCATCGAAGCGTTGGGTCTTCAAACGCACACCTGTCATCTCGACGTATTTAACAGCCATTGTCGCTGGTGCTTATCATCGCGTCGATGATGTTTACGTCGGTCAAAAGACTGTTCCTCTTGGGCTATTTTGTCGCAAGTCGCTTGCACCGCATATGGATTCAGAGGAAATCTTCAAAATCACAAAGCAAGGTTTTGCTTTCTATGAAAAAGAATTCGGCCTGGCTTATCCATTCGATAAATATGACCAACTTGCTGTCGCTGAATTCAATGCTGGCGCTATGGAGAATGTCGGTTGTGTGACATTCGCGGAAGACTATTTTGTATTCCGTAGCAAAGTGACGGAGAAGAATTACAATTGGCGAGCAAATGTAATTTTGCACGAGATGGCTCATATGTGGTTTGGAGATCTCGTCACGATGACGTGGTGGGAAGATCTATGGCTTAATGAATCCTTCGCAGAGTGGGCTTCCTACGTGGCCCTGGAGCAAGCGACTCGATTCACAAATTCTTGGACAGTCTTCAACGCCGAGCGAAAGAACTGGGCTTATCGCCAAGATCAATTGTCCTCGACTCACCCAATCGTCGTTGCGATGGAAGATATGGAAGCTGTGCGTACCAACTTCGATGGCATCGCCTACGCCAAGGGTGCATCTGTCCTACAGCAATTGGTCTCCCACGTCGGAAAGACCGAATTTCTCGAAGGTCTTCGTAAGTATTTTGCGAAGCATGCATGGGGAAACACCACACTCAATGATCTTCTTATCGAACTGGAAGCCGCGAGTGGACGCGATCTAAAGCCATGGGTTGCAACTTGGTTACAAACCGCCGGCGTCAATACCCTTCGCCCACAACTCGCAGTTACCAACGGTGCTTATTCGACATTCAAAGTTCTACAAGATGTTCCTAAGATGCCAGTTGGCTCAACAGAACTTAGGCCACACCGCATGGGTGTTGGTTTGTACGATCTAGTTAACGGAGCCCTTATTCGACGCAAGAGCGTAATTCTTGAACTCAGTGGCGCATCATGTGATGTCCCTGAATTTGTTGGAGAGAAAGTAGCCGATCTCGTTCTTCTGAATGATCAAGATTTGTCATACGGAAAAATCAGATTTGATGAGAATTCGATTGCGACCCTGAAGGATCACCTTGGTGACATTCAGGATCCGCTAAGCCGTGCACTTTGCTGGGCTGCTGTGTGGGACATGTTGCGCGACGGAGAACTTGCCGCAAGCGACTATGTTCCACTTGTACTTAATGCCCTTGCGGGAGAGCAAGACGCCGCCGTCGTGTCCATGACGCTCGTGCAATTAGATTCATCGGTCGAACTTTTCGCTTCCGATGCTCATCGTTCCATGTTGAGGGCCGAAGAAGCACTTGGCATCGACGCACTTCTGGATGGCGCAGAAGCCGGTTCGGATCTACAACTCATCTTCGCCCGCGCTTTGGCCTCAACCGCTACCTCTGCAGAGCAAATCTCAAAGGTACGTGGGATGTTGAACGGCAAGCTTGCGGGATTAGTTGTCGATGCTGATTTGCGTTGGCATTTCCTCAATTCACTCGTTGAGCGCGGCCATGCAACGAAGGAAGAAGTCGATGCCGAACTTGCACAGGACCAAACCGCAAATGGTCTGCGCTATGCAGCATTTGCAAGTGCTGCTTTCCCTAACGCGGCGGCGAAATCCGAGGCATTTAGATCTGCCTTGGAAGATGGGTTAAGTAACCACATTCAACTTTCAAAAATTCGCGGTTTTCAGCGACCAATTCAAAGAGAACTTCTTAAGGATTACGCGGAGAAATACTTTGCGGTAATTCTTGATATTTGGTCGAAGGAAACTTATGAAATCGCTTCGAATGTTGCAATGATGCTCTACCCGAATCTCGTGATTTCCCAAGAAACTCTCTCAGCCACTGAAAAATGGCTATCGGGAGTTGGGAAAGACGCGCCTAACGGTTTACGTCGCATCATGGCGGAGAACAGAGACGCCATGGCTCGTGCACTCAACGCACAAGCTAAGGATGCTAAATAAATAACTTGAAATGATTTAAGCGATGGCTGCTTTTACCCCGAATGGTTCGAGGTAGGGCAGCCATCTTTCATCTGCACGACCCGAACCTAAAACTCTCCACGCGGCTCCTGATGGTTCGCGCGGAACTGAACGAATGCGCCATCCTAATTCTTTGAGGTGCCTATCGGCCTTGATGTGATTGCACCGATGACAGGCCGAGACAACATTCTACCAATTGTGACCACC
>JAPLBP010000059.1 GCA_026392695.1 Actinomycetota bacterium
CTAAATCGGGGTCAAACTCATGACCATTCCGAGAGATGAAAAATTAAGGATTACTCAGAACGTTCATGCAAAGTGGTCTGAAATCTATGATGAACGAGACGATGCCGAGGCGAATGATGCCTATTATAAAATGCTCGAAGAGGCTATGGCTGAAGCTGAAAAGTTATTTAAGGATAGGCCAGCAAACTCCTAAATAAGTGTCCAGCGACGTTCTCATCAAATACTTTCAACCCCTAAATACTTTTTGAAAGCCGCTACCGAGCGCGAGGTGGCTCTAACTGTTGTTAGGTGAAACTTTGCTTCCCAATCGCTAAGCAAGATAAGTGGCTGCTTCTTCCACATAGGCACGGACTCGAAGAGCGCTCGCGCCTCGGCAAGACCCCAATCAGATAGGGACTCTGCCATCTCAAATGATTTAAATAAATGAGTTATGGCTAAGTCTTGTTCAATTTTTGTCCCGTGCATTGGGATTGCCAATCCATTCATAATCGAATGTCTACCCAGGGGAAGGCTTAGCCCATAGTCAGTCGCTAACTTGCGATTAAATTTCAAACACACGACGCAAACATTCCATGAGTATCGCCCATTTCCTCCAGCTAGAGATGTCGCACAGATGTAACACAGGTGATACCCACTGGGACAATCCACACCAGGATAGGCTGTGTATTCTTCGCAGCTGCATCGCTGCATCCCTGAACCTTTAGATGTTAGACCGAAACATTTCGTACAGACATAAAGATTTGTCATGTAAAACCATTCCAACCTGGACCTCAATTGGAGACCCGCGCTTCTAGCGATGTATTTCAGCGCTAGCAGGTCCTCCTCTAGAACCACCGTGCGCGGAAGGCGCGGTTGGTACTAAGCAAGCTAAAGGGCTTAACGCTTAGTTCTTGACCTACATGAATATTACCAAGTTGGTCTGACAAGGCTTACTGCCAGATGCGCTTCATTTATAAATCAATGTTTTGCCCATGTTTTGCCCAGGAGTTAGAGAACATTGGGGGTATTTTTACTGTTTAATCACCATGTAAACTACCTAAACAAGCGTAGACAAGGGTTAGGACAAACCTCATTCCCTCACTGCTAATGAGGTAACCAAGAAATTGGTTCGGAGGTTCAAATCCTCTCGTCTCCGCTCTACATTTAAGCCACCAACTAAATTGGAGCACACGTGGAAAATATCGAAGCATTCAATAATCACTTGCCGGTAAAGGTTCGTTTTGGGGAAGGCAGAGCTCTTGGGTTAGCGGACGTGATTGCTGAATTTGGCGCGACCAAGGTATTGCTTATGGTGGATGAAGGTATCGAAAAGTTTAACCCCGCCGCTAAAGCGTGCGTCGATGCTTTGGCAAGTGCTGTCGGGATCTCGCTTACAACTTTTGAAAAGCCTGCTGGTGAGCCGACGATTGATATGGTCGATGACGCCACCAAAGCTCTAGTGGCATCAGGGGCCGAAGTGATTGTTGCACTCGGTGGCGGTTCGGTTATCGATACTGCGAAAGCTGCGCGACTATGTGCTCAGCTTGGTATTACGTTCCGTGAATTCCAATCTCGCAAAGCAGAATATCCAGTTCCTACGGTTGCACTAATTGCAATGCCAACTTCTGCAGGAACGGGTTCAGAAGTATCTGGCGGTTCGGTAATTTCTGATCCTGCTGCTGGTCGCAAAGCCGGTATCGCAAACGGAAACTTACGTGCGCAAGTTGCGATTGTCGACCCAGTACTGACTTACTCAATGCCACCTTCTATGACTGCAAATACAGGGATCGATGCACTCGCTCAGGCGATCGCAGGGATTATTGCTAAATGCAGTACACCAATTGGTGATGCAATCGGATACGAAGCCATTCGCATGATGACCCCCGCATTAGTAGGCGCCTATAAAGACGGTACCAATAAGGCTGCTCGAGCAGGAATGGCAGCGGGTTCAATGATGGCTGGATTAACCATGAATATTTCGGACTGCACTGCCGAGCATTCTCTTGGTCAAGCAATCGGTGGGCTAAAGCATGTGCCACACGGACTCACCATTGGGTTGGTACTGGTCGAGACACTGACTCGTGAGGCCAGAGTGGTCCCTGAAAAGATGGAACGTGTTGCCGACGCAATGGGAGCACCCGAGGATGGCAGCAAAGATGGTTCTCGGGCGGTGAATGCTGTGCGCAAGATACTCGCTGAACTCAACTTTCCAGTGCTATCAAGTTTGGGTTTTGTTGAAGCCGATATCGACAACCTGGCCAATATTGCGTTAGAGGATTTCTTCATTACTCAAGCGCCAACTCCTTGGAGCAAATCCGAAGTTGTTGAAGCATTTATGTCGGCACTGAAACTTGAGGCGCGAGTTTAAAACTTCAGCTAGTTTCCATCCACGATCACATTGATAAGTGGCTCTCCTGCCACTAAACGATTCAGCTGAGAGACTACGAGTTGGCGCGCCCGCGGCTCAAAGGCGGTGGAATCTCCCCCTACATGGGGGACAATCAAAACGTTCTTTGCCTTCCATAACGGGTGATCATTCGGTAGGGGTTCAGGATCGGTCACGTCTAGAGCTGCACTAAGGCGACCAGAATTGAGTTCAGAAACAAGGGCGTCGGTATCAATAATTGGACCACGGGCCACATTGACTATAAGTGCTCCGTCTTTCATCAGGGCTAGGCGTCGAGAATCAAACATATGTTTACTTTCAGGAGTAAGAGGAAGAATCAAAATTACGATGTCTAATGATGGTAAGTAGTCATCCAATTCATCGATCTTAAGCGATCCATCTCTGCCGGATTTTGAAAAGGGAAAAACCTCCACTGAAAATCCTGAAAGATTCTTAGCGATTGTTTGGCCGATAGAGCCATAACCAATGAGCCCAATTTTGCTGTCACTAAATGAAGGAAAGCGCCGGTGATTCCATTTGGCATCAGATTGGTCTTTTGCAAATTCGGCAAAGCCGCGACGTGCGGCGAGTGCTAGACCAACCGCCAACTCAGCTGTGGAATCGTCATGTACACCAGTGGCATTGCATAAAGTGATCCCGGGGCGGACATATGCCATGGCGTCGTCGTACCCCGCGTTTGGCATTTGCAGATATTTAAGGTTTGGCATTTTGAGAACAAAGTCCAAACCGCCCTTGCCAGTCATGTAAGAGGGAACATAGAAATCAATGACCGAAAGATCGCTACTTTCTAGAGGAAAATTGGAGGGGTTGCGAAGATCAACTCCGGGAATATCGGGAAGATCAGACCATTGCGTCCACGCGGTGATGTTCATAGAAGACCCACGATAGAAATTCTTTGCGCGATCATGGTTGGATCGTATAGGATCTAGTTCACGTTGCGATAGAGTTTTATAAAACTAATTTTGATAGGACTAAAAAATGGCGAAGGTGATCAAATCAAAACGAAACCTTCCGAATCTTCCCTATTTTTATTCGCTCATTGAGTGGACTCTACCGAACTTAAATCGTCGAAAATCTGCAAGTAGGAAAGCTCAAACAATTCATGATCTTGCTCGTTCAGCAAAAAAACGAGTTCCTAGGGTTGTTTACGATTATGTTGAAGGATCAGCGTTTGACGAGATTGGATCCGCGCGATCATCTGCGGCGCTACGACGGGTTCAATTTAATGCGCGAACATTGCGCGATGTTTCAAACCTCGACTCATCCGAGATGATTCTGGGACAGAAGGTTGATCTTCCTATTATTTTCTCTCCCACTGGATACACACGTCTTATGCACCACGTGGGGGAGCCAGCAGTTGCTTCAGTTGCGTCAAAAAATAATTTGATCTACTCACTTTCCACAATGGGGACAACGTCACCCGAAGAACTAACTGCCGCCGTTCCGCTAGGACGTAAATGGTTTCAGTTATACGTCATGCAGAATCGCGCCGACTCTGTAGCCGTTATTAATCAAGCCCGGAGAGCGGGTTTTGAAGCTCTCATCTTGACGGTAGATACTCCAGTCTCTGGTTTGCGACTTCGCGATTTTAGAAATGGACTCACGATTCCTCCGCGAATACGGCCAGGTACTGTCCTTGCCATCGCTCGCAAGCCGGTGTGGTGGATCAATCTTTTTACAACCAAAAAGTTAGAATTCGCTGCATTTCGCGGTTGGGATAAATCACTCGTAGAACTCGCGGCCACTATTTTCTCTCCAGCAATTTCTTTTGATGATGTTAAGTGGCTACAAGAAACGTGGAAAGGCCCTGTAATTGTTAAAGGCGTTCAAAGCGTTGAGGACGCGATAACGCTAGCGAAAATGGGAGTCGAAGGCATTGTGCTTTCTAACCATGGAGGCCGACAACTAGATCGTGGACCTGTCCCGGTTGAACTACTCCCCGATGTCGTTAAAGCGGTTGGTAAGAAATTGGATGTCTACATTGACGGTTCAATAATGTCTGGACAGGACGTTTACGCTGCCATCGCACTCGGTGCTAAAGCAGTCTTTATCGGACGTGCTTATCTGTATGGCTTGATGGCCGATGGCGAACGTGGCGTGGAGAAAGTTGTTGAGCTTTTGCGTAGAGATTTCCTTAATACGATGGCACTTACAGGCAATCGCACGCTTGCTGAAGTGCGCGAAACAGGGGCTATTTTCAGAAATGAATAGATAAGTAGGTTGTGTTCGTTACACCGAGACTGAACTTTCTCTTCTTAACTTTGCGAAAATGGCCTTGAAAAGAGGCAGTCTTCGGTTGCTTCAAGTTCAAGAAGACGATTCCACTTAGAGGTTCGCTCTGACCCATGAGTAGAACCAACCTTGATTTGTTCAGCGCCCCAGCCGACGGCTAAATCAGATAGCCATGAGTCCTCTGTCTCCCCACTTCGGGCAGACACGATTGTTTTGAAATCGCTTTCACGTGCGCATTCCAAGGCGGCTAATGTCTGCGTAAGTAAACCATTTTGATTTGGTTTAATTAAAATCGCGTTGCTTGCCTTAGTTTCAATGCCTTTTCTAAGTCGATCTATGTTTGTTGTGTATAGATCATCCCCGATCACTTGGAGTCGTGACGGTACATCTGCCATGAATTTTTGCCATGAATCCCAATCGTCTTCAGCAAACGGATCTTCGACGGAGAGAATTGGCAGATTTTTGGTTAGTTTAGTTACGTGCGAAATAAAATCATCGGCCGTGTAATTTTTGCCAGCATTTCTCAACCGGTATTCCCCATCACGATAAAATTGTGTTGCCGCAAAGTCAATTGCAAGCGAAACATCTTTTCCCGGTTCAAGTCCAATCTTGCCGATGCATAAAACCAAGAATTCGCAAGCGGCATCGATCGTTGTGAATCCAATTGCGAGACCGCCCTCGTCCGCTGTCAGATGCGTAAGGGCGCCCATTTTTTCGCCATCGATCGCCGCGACCTCGCGAATTGCCGAGCTCCAAGAAATTGCTTCACGAAAACTTGATGCTCCCTCGGGAATTACGAGTACGTCTTGAATGTCCATCGTCGCTTTGGCGTGAGCGCCACCAGAAAGGATATTCACCATCGGCATGGGTAATTTCAGAGCGCCCATCGGCTGGAAAAATCGAGAGAGTGACTTTCCTTCTGCATGAGCCTGGGATTTAGCAACCACAATGGAAATGGCCAAGGCGGCATTCGCCCCCACATTTTTGAAATTAGCTGTCCCATCAATATCTCTTATAATTTGATCAATCGCTCGTAGATCAGTTGTCTTACCGATCAGTTTTGGAGCAATCAATTCATTTATGTTCGCGCAAGCCCGATAGACCGAATTCCCAGCGAATAGGCTTTCAGCCAAACCTGTTTCGTGATCACGAATCTCTTTAGCCTCATGCCGCCCAGTAGAGGCTCCAGAGGGAACCCTCGCTGTGTGAAAAGTTCCATCGGAGAGGACAAGCGTGGCTGCAACCGTTGGCTTCCCTCTCGAATCAAAGACTTGATAGCCCAGTAATTGAGTGATTTTCATCTAAAGAGATCCAAAACATCCGATGAAGCACTCACCAGTGCTTGTTTTGCTTTCATTCTGAGTTCTTCCTGCTTGGAATCAGTCAAATAATTCACGGGGGATACGCCTTCCACTCGAGAAAGAGCAATTAAGGCAACATGATCACTAAGGTTCGAAGCGACTCCCAAATTTGATTTAAGTGCGTATGCGCTCAGAAATTCAATGGCGGTCTCGCGAAGCAAGGCCTTTTCGTCTCCGGAATCTGTACGGATTTGTTTGCAAACCAAATGTGCCAACATAAATGCTAAATCGAAGACAGGGTTTCCGGCGTTCATCACTTCAAAATCTAAAACTACAGGTGCTTTATTCATGGCGACCAATATATTTTTAGGCGAAAAATCACCATGTACAAGCGTGAGCTTCTCCTGGGTGATTTGATCGATCATGTCGGCAATTTTCGCCGACAAAGAAAGATTCTTGTGTTGGACGGTTCGATAAAATGGCGACACCCTTAACTGTTCGAATAATTCACCTTCTTGAAATTCACCCATTACTTCTTCTTTATCAGGAGCAAAATTATGCCAAGAAGCCAGCACTAGTCCGAGGTCTGCTCCGGTCTTCGGCAAGATATTTCCTAAGAGCAGTTCTTCCTTCCACACCAAGTAATCACGCGGAACCCGCTCCATTGTCAGTGCAAAGATTTCGCGATCGACATCAATCAAATTCGGAACGTTTCCAGGGGTAACAATCTTCAAGATCTCAATAGCTCGAGCCTCCGTCATTGAGCGGCGGCGATCGGCCTTCCATTCAATTTCGGTTCTAAGTTGAGGAAGCGCCTGCTTCACCACAACATCAACCTCTTGATTTCTCACTCCTAAAACGACACTAGATACTCCACCGCTAAAGGTTTCTACCTCCCCACCCCTTTTTAGTATTCCTCGCCGAACCAAATACGGAACAACAGTGTCTTTATCGAGCAATAGCATCGCGTTTTGAGTGTTCATTGCGCGAAATGGTGAATGGCATCCCAGTCCCAATCAATGCCAAATCCCGGCGCGGTCGACAAGATCGCGGCGCCGTCCCTGATTTCAATCGGCTTAACTAGTAAATGGTGAAAGAGATCTATTTCGTAAATAGGGTCCAAATATTCCAACCCGCCGACATACAAATTTGGCGTGGCCGCAGCCAATTGCGAGTGTATTTCTGAATGAATATGCGTAGAAAACATTTTCCCCTTTTTGGCAGCCAGTGAAGCCGCAGTGATGAATTCTGTGACGCCACCTATAACCAAGGCATCCAAGCGGAGAAGGTCGCATTCATCATGGTCCAGGATTTGCGCCACCATTTTTGAGGAGGCTAGTGATTCACCATAAGAAATCGGAACGCATTCATTATGGTCCAGGATTTGCGCCACCATTTTTGAGGAGGCCAGTGATTCACCATAAGAAATCGGAACCCCGGTGGCATCACGGAGAGCCGCTGCAAGGATTCCCTCTGATTCCAGGAATGGATCCTCAATGAAATCAATATCGAAATCTCTAATCAGATTAACGCGATTGACTGCGTTTTCCAGAGTTCTAAAGGTTCGAAAAGCATCAACGCCGATGTGGACTCCGTCCCCGACAGTTTTCCGAAGAAGTTGAATTCTCTGCGCGTCACGTTCAGGACTTGCACCCCCTGCAATTATTTTAAATGACTGAATACCGCGACCTAAAGCAAAATCAATCTCTTCGAGAAGGGAGGAATCATCTTCTCCGTAGTTGTAGCCAATAACTGAATAGACAGGAATGCTGCTTACATTTCCTCCCAGCATTGACGCGACACTCACACCAAGTCTTTTGGCTTGAATATCATGCAACGCAAGATCTAATGCGCTGAGCGCAGCCGTGAACGTTCCATGCTCTGCGGATTGCCAGTTAAATCCTAAAATCTTGCTTCTGAGTTCATCCGGCGCCTCTGCTGAACTTCCAATGGCGATCGGAGACATGACGCTTTTGATTATTTCTCCCATTGGAAAACCCCGGCTGTAGCAATATCCAATGCCGCGAATATTTGCTGCAGTCGTCACTTGGACAACCGTGTATCCCCGATGAGTGATTTTTGCGAAGCCGACTGACAGAGGCTTTGCTAGTGGAACTTTCGTTTCAAAAATCTCAATCTTTTCAATTGTGTCCACTTAAGAAGACTAAACCCTTGACTATTAATCGGTCAATAATTTACAATTTCAAAACCTCTTCCACACAAAGCGACAGGCGGAATAATGAAAGTTTTAGTACTTGGTGGAACGAGATTTATGGGTCGGTATGTTTCTTCAACATTTCTCGCAGCAGGAACGCAGGTAACTGTAGCAAATCGAGGAACTCGGGACGGAGATCCAGACACCACCAATGTGATCTGCGATCGCTCAATTCCTGGATCTCTTGAAATATTTAAGGACTCACAATTCGATGTGGTTATAGATTTTTCAGCTTACTCATCTGCTTGGGTAGAAGAGGCGGGAAAGTTTTTCGCCAACAAAATAAAGAAGTATATTTTTATTTCGACTAGCGCCGTCTATTCCTCAAGCAACACATTCCCAATAACAGAGGATTTCCCAACGGGGCCACCTCATCTTTTTGCTCCTTATGCTCTAGAAAAAATGCGCTCTGAGGCTTTCTTGCGCGATTTTAGTAAGGAGGGTTTTTTCCAAACGACTTCTTGTCGACTTCCCTTTGTGTTAGGTCCAGAGAACTACGAAGATCGTGAGTCTTTTGTATTTAGCAGGTTGTTAACGGGAAAACCGATACTTTTGGAAAATGATGGTAAAGCGTTGCACTCCTTTATATTTGCGGGCGATGTCGCCGATGCTATTTTGGCCATTGCTAAAGCTGACAAATCGGTTGACGGCGAAGCGTTCAACATCGCTATGCCACAGGGAACGACAAGCAGGGGATTCGTAGAGATTGCAGCAAAGATCTGTGGAAAGTCTCCGAATATCATTTCGTACAATCCAAAGGATTTTGGCATTTCAGTTGAAGATTTCAATCTAAGAAACGTAACCTTCCCGTTTCCCGATAACAGCGCATTTCTGAGCTCGGACAAAATTAAAGCTGTTTTGAGGTTTGTTCCCGAATACACATTAGAGAAAAGTCTCGCTCGATATTTGCAGTGGTGGACAGATCAAGGAGACTTAGCTCCGAAGGAATACGACCTTGAAAATCGGATTCTTTCCGCGCTCTGATTCCTAGTTCGGCCCCAAAAGAGGCTACTTTCTAGGTGTTTGGACCAAACGCCTACTCGAGAGCATTTCTACTTAAACGTCCTGAAAACTTGTCAAGAAGCGTAAACGAAATCGCGACTGCCTGACCTACAAAAAGCATCACCAATACGGTTCCTAATCCGATTTTCCCGCCCAGCAAATAACCGCTTGTTAGCGCGAAGCACTCTATGACAAATCGAATTTTCCAAATTCGAATGCCCGTCCTTTCAAGTAAACCGATCATCCAACCATCCCGTGGACCGGATCCGAGCCCGCAGGAAATATAGAGGGCCGTACCGAATCCGACTAATGAAATCCCGCAAAAAATCATAAACAATGAAATCTTAAAATTGTGTTGCGGTGGAATGAATGTCACACCTAATTGCAATGATGCCGCAAAGAAAACGGTATTTGCAACAGTGCCGAAACCTGGAGTTACTCTTAGTGGGAACCAAATCAAGAGAACAAAGCAACTAACAATAAAGAAAGCCCAACCAAGTGAGATTCCAGCTTGGCGAGAAATGCCTTGCGCTAATACAGTCCATGGCGGATTGCCCAGATTTGATTGGACTGACATTGACCCGCCGATGCCCATCATGAATAGACCACTAATTAGGATTAGAAATGTTTTAGGGCGTACGGTCCAATAATTTTGTGCACGCCAAGAGGTTTTAGGCACTTCACGGGCAGGCACAATGAATTTGAGCGAACGTGCTAGAGATGGTTTTCCCATATCGCTTATCCTCTCTTCAAAGTCTCATCCGAAGATTCTCGCGGCGCGAACGTTGCGCGTTTGATTTAATGAAACTCTGGGATCTCTACAGCATACAGATCTGCAACTTCAAGGATGCCCTCTTGAACCCCGCCTGTGATCAATACCCCTTCCTTCAACCTTCTGGCTTTTG
>JAPLBP010000096.1 GCA_026392695.1 Actinomycetota bacterium
GAGATTCGAGAATCGAAATTCCAACCTTGACTTCCTCAACTGGCGGGGCGGAAAGCGATACACGGATCGTGTCGCCGATACCCTCCGCAAGAAGGATTCCAAAAGCAGTTGCAGATTTAATTGTGCCTTGAAAGATTGGTCCGGCTTCAGTCACACCTAAGTGAAGCGGGTAGTCGCACTTTGACGCGAGCAATCGATAAGCGTTGACCATAGTGACGGGATCGTGATGCTTTACAGAAATTTTAATATTGTTAAATCCATGCTCTTCGAATAGAGAACATTCCCACAGGGCTGACTCAACGAGGGCTTCCGGTGTTGCTTTGCCATACTTTGCTAAAAGCCGTGGGTCGAGAGAACCTGCATTTACGCCAATGCGAATTGGAATTCCAGCATCTCCTGCTGCTTTCGCAACTTCCTTTACCTTGTCATCAAATTGCTTGATATTGCCTGGGTTCACTCGCACGGCTGCGCAACCCGCATCGATGGCAGCAAAAATATATTTTGGTTGAAAATGAATATCCGCTATAACTGGAATCTGAGATTTCTTTGCAATCTGTGCGAGCGCATCAGCATCATCTTGGCTTGGCACAGCCACTCGAACGATTTGGCAACCTGAAGCAGTCAACTCTGCAATTTGCTGCAACGTCGCATTGACATCTGAGGTCAAGGTGGTGCACATCGACTGAACGCTGACGGGTGAAGCACTTCCCACACCGACACTTCCGACCTGCATCTGACGCGTCTTCCGACGTGGGGCAAGCGTGGGAGGAGGCGAGCGGGCATTCCTAAATCAACCATGTAGTAATTCTGCCTTATCTTTTGATGATCTGATGCGATCTGATTACTCGGCCTCTCCCCCTCAATCGCGCATAGAAGGCGCGAATCTCATCGGCGATTGCGACGGCCATGTGCCCGCCATCAAGTGGCAACAAGGGCAAGAGGTTGAAAATTCCTACAAATATATTCAAACTCGCGATGATCATGATAAATGTTGCGATGCGTTCTGAAACGCTCAGGGCGTGACTAGCCACCGCTTGTCCCGAAACTCTGGCAACTCCCACGACTCCTACCAACCCTTCAGGATCGCGCTTTTGACCACCTACCGTTTGTGACCACAAAGCCGGGATCTTCGAAGGTAGCGAAACGAGCGATTTCACAGAGGCGCTTACAAATGACCCTGTTGTTGATGCAGATTTCTTTACAGCAGTCACTGGGCCACTTCGGACTTGAGCAAATTTGTTCATGATTCCGACGAACCCATAACTCTTGCCATTAAATACGCGTGTGGTAGGCGTGATCGTTATTTCGAGGTCTGGAGCCGATGATGTATAGGTTTGCGAAACTCGATTTTGACCGCGATTTATTCCAAAGACCAAAGGCTTGCCAGCAGAGTTACGAATAATCTCCACGTCCTTGGACCACTCAGTGATCCGATGGCCGTTGATAGAGACAATCTGGTCTCCAGCGAGAAGCCCAGCTTTCTTCGCAGGTGATTCAGGTGACGTCGCAGTGCAAGCGCCGCTACCGGTACTTGGTGGAACACATTGCGAGACCTCTTGAATTGTCGAAGTAAGTTGTGTCGTTCCGACGGCCATAAAGAGAACAAGGAGTAACACGAAGCCCAACACGAAGTGAAGAAAGGATCCAGCGCCAAGCACAATGAGTTTGCGTCCGCCACTGGCTCTATAGAACGCGCGTGAGTCATCGACGTGATCATCGCCTGGTGACATACCTTCGATGCGACAGTAACCACCCGCTGGAATCATTTTTATTCCGAACTCGGTCTCACCACGCTGTGTTGACCAGATCTTCTTGCCAAATCCCAAGAAGAACTCAGTCACCTTCATGCCAAAGCGCTTAGCGGTGACGAAGTGGCCAAACTCGTGGATCATGACAGACAGGAGAAGGGCAACAACGAACGCGAGTATTCCGACCAGTTGCATTCCACTATCTTCTCAGGTCGAGCCGACAAATGTGTACTTGGACGGGTAGTACGATTACCGCATGACTCCACGACTCGATATCCCGCAGGTCCGCAAAGTTGTTACAGCAATCCCAGGACCTCGTTCTCAAGAAGTTCTCAAGCGTCGCGCAGATGCAGTTTCGGCGGGTCTAGGTCTCTCATTTCCGATCGTCGTCGAGCGAGCAGGCGGGGGAATCATCGTCGATATTGACGGCAATTCGATTATTGACATGGGCGCAGGAATTGCAGTCGTAAATGTTGGAAACAGCGCAGATCGCGTGGTCAAAGCCGTCAAGGAACAAGTTGATGCTTTTACTCACACGTGTTTCACAGTTGCTCCTTATATGAGTTACATCGAAGTGTGCGAAGCTCTTAATCGCATCACCCCTGGCTCGCACAAGAAGAAGTCGATGTTGGCCAACTCCGGCGCCGAAGCACTTGAAAATGCGATCAAAATCGCGCGCCATTACACAGGTCGACAAGCAGTTGTGGTTTTCGAACATAGTTTCCACGGACGCACAAATCTCACCATGGGCATGACCGCAAAGAACATGCCTTACAAAGAAGGATTCGGTCCATTCGCTCCCGAGATTTATCGCATGCCAATGGCCTACCCGCTTCGTTGGCCTGGTGGACCGAAGGTGTGTGAGGAAGAAGCACTTGACTATGTTCTACACAAGATCGAGAAAGAATTGGATCTGAAGAACATTGCGGCCATTGTTATAGAGCCAATACAAGGTGAAGGCGGATTCATCGTTCCTCCGAAGGGATTCCTCCCCGGACTTTCCGCATTTGCCGCCAAGCACGGCATCGTTTTCATCGCCGATGAAGTGCAAACAGGTTTTGCGCGTACTGGTCACATGTTTGCATGCGAAGAAGAGAACGTCATTCCAGACATCATTACAACTGCCAAAGGCATCGGTGGCGGACTCCCTATCTCCGGTATTACCGGACGAGCCGAAATTATGGATTCATCTCACGGTAGCGGACTCGGTGGAACTTTCGGAGGCAATCCCCTTGCTTGCGTTGCTGCCCTTGCGACAATTGCCACAATTGAAGAGGACAACCTCATCGAACGCGCGCGGGATCTTGGGAAGATCATTTCGGATTCGCTCCACGCGATGAAGGCTAAGTACCCGATCATTGCCGAAATTCGTGGACGCGGTGCAATGCAAGCCCTTGAATTCGTTATCCCTGGTGGAATCGAACCTCATCCAACAGCGCTAAACAAGATTCTTAAATACTGCCAAGACAACGGGGTGCTTATTCTTTCTGCAGGTACTTACGGAAACGTTGTAAGACTGCTGCCTCCACTTGTCATTTCTGAGGATCTACTTCGTGAAGCTTTGGATATTTTGGATAAGGCAATAGCTTCGGTCTAGTGGATCGCGTTGCTCATCTGTTGGGTTGTTATTTCGTACCCCGCAGATTCGTAAAGATTTCTCGCAATTGTGTTAGAACCAAAGACATTCAGGCCAAGCTTTTGCACTCCATGCGATTTCACTTGTCGTTCCGCTTCAGCTAACAGTTGGCGGCCGTAAGACGTTCTGCCTCCGTTAATAATTGGCGACCATATCCTTTTCCCCGGAACTCTTCATAGAGTTCAATGTCATAAATCCACGCCCCATCGGCTGGATTTGCAGTTCGGCGTAATCCAATCCAGAGGTATCCAACCTCCTTGCCATCGGGACCAATCGCAGTGAGTAGCAAGGTGTTCGGTGTCAACATACCTTCGGGGAGAAGTGTGGCTATCGCTTGAGTCGACTTCTCGATGGAATCCTCTTGACTCCAATGTCCCGCTGTCACATTCACAGCGGCGTATTCGACGATCGTATGTGTGCGGAATTTCTCGAATTCCTCATCCGTCATTGGGCGAACCGTCAGGGTTTCATTTGCCATGTTCGTCCTAACTAAATTTACTAACGTTCCAAAAGATTCCGAGTTGGTGAGTAAGTCTCACCTTTTTTGCGCTTGGCAATAGCGCTCACGGCTTCCAGAACTACACGGTTGGCGAGAATCGCGGTGATATCCGCGCTGTCATATGCAGGACAAACTTCGACAATATCTATTCCTACGATAGGCACTTCGAAACAAATTCTTCGCACGGCTTCGAGTAATTCACGACTCGTCATTCCTCCAGGCTCTGGAGTTCCGGTGCCAGGAGCCATCCCGGGATCGACAACATCGATATCCACGGAAAGAAAAACTCCATCACATTCATCGGTAAGGCGAGCAAAGGATTCGTCCAACACGGCGGTCATGCCTCGATGGTGCATTTCAGTCATTTCATACGATCGCATTTTTTGATCGCGCATCCAAAGAAGTGTCTCTTCCTCTGGCCAATAGCCACGAAGTCCGAGCTGCAAGAACCGATCTCCGCGAACTGCACCTGATTCAATCAGCCTTCGCATCGGAGTCCCGTGTCCAACGAGGGCACCAAATTGTGTGTCACCAGTATCGGCATGGGCATCAAAGTGCACCATTGAGATTTTTCCCATGCCACGATGACGGGCGATGCCCATTACATCGGCTGAGGCAATCGAATGATCTCCTCCAAGCACAATTGGAATAACACCAGCCCTGGAAAGTTGCTCTGTTGCCTTAGCCAATACTTCTAATGAAGCAACGAGGTCGCCGCCTGGCATTAAGAGATCTCCCGCGTCTTTCACTTTCAATTCTTTTAGTCCATCAATGCGCATCGCCAAATGTGGACGCTCGCCATCGTGGGGCAAGTAATCCCCACCGCGGATTGCCTGAGGTCCAAACTTTGCACCAGACCTGTGCGAGGTTCCGCTATCAATGGGAGCGCCGAGTATTACTACGGAAGAATCTGCATAACTCTCGGGCCGGTCTAAATCGCAGGCAGGAATTCCAAGGAAGGTGAAATGCGGTCCATACATATTGCCGAGGTTTGCCACGTCTTCAGGGTAACGCATGACAGATTAAGAATCGAAGCCCAAACCCAAACGATCAAGAGTTTTAAGCCAAAAATTTCTCTTTCCTTCGTGTTGATCGGCCCGGTTAATCGACCATTGTGTGATCCGAATAAAGAAATAGCGAAATGGCTCGGGCGGAAATGGAAGTGGCTTGCGACGCACCATGCGAAGTTGAGTTCGCTCATTCTCAATTCCATCAAGCAGATCCAACATCGTTTCTGCGCCAAAACGAGTGGCCGCAACACCAAGGCCGGTGTATCCCATAACGTATCCGACTCTGCCGTCTGCATCCATCCCCCAAAATGGCGAGAAACGCGTGCAGGTATCAATTGCTCCAGCCCAACCGTGGGTGAAAGAAATTCCCTCCAACTGAGGAAAGGTCTTCAAGAAATTTCCTGCGAGGGTGGCAAAAGTTTCGGGACTGACTTCATACTCTTGACGAACTTTCCCGCGAAAATTATAGATCGCCTCTAAACCACCCCAGAGGATGCATCCCTCTTGCGTAATTCTATAATAATGGAATTGATTTCCTGAATCTGAAATTCCTTCTCGACCATCCCACCCGATGCTTTCCATCTGCTCCTTTGACAAAGGCTCGGTCACGAGTTGGTAGTCATAAACTGGAATGACATATTTGCGGGCACTGCGAACAAGAGATTTGAAAACATTGGTGGCGAGGGCGACTCGTTGGGCTTTTACCGATCCGTAGGAACTCTGTACAACTATGCAATCACTTTGATAATCAAGGGATTCCACCGTCGAGTTTTCATATATCTTTACACCCAGCGAGATACAGGCTCGCTCAAGACCCCAGACCAAACGAGCGGGATCGAGAATCGCGGTCCCATCGTGGTCAAAAAGAGCGCCGAGATATCGAGGAGACTTCACACGCTTTTGTATCTGCTCCTGATTCAGGACTTCTACGTTGTCGCCATACTTATTGCGAAGCTCCGCCTCCTCTTTCATGCCGTCGAGTTGCCACGGTTCGACCGCTACGCGGAGCTCGCCCGTTCGTTGCCAATCACATTCAATTCGGTATCTTTTAATCGTCTCTTCGATCGCGTCAAGATTTTCTCGTCCGAGCCGCTCGATAGTTGCCATTTCATCTTTGAATCGCGTGTACCCATTGAGAAACCCGTGCGTCAGTGAAGAATTACAAAACCCGCCATTGCGACCGGATGCACCTGCACCAGTTTCGCGTTGCTCAATCACCACTACTTCGCGTTCTGGATTACGCTCTTTAGCCAGCAACGCTGTCCACAAACCTGTGTAACCCGCTCCAACAACGCAAAGATCTGCCTCAATCTCGCCAATGAGCGATGAGTGAGAATCTGGTTCAAGGGGATCTTCATCAAGCCAATACAACATAGGTTGAAGATCAGCTAGGTGGCGTAAAACTTTGGGATCGATGTTAACCATCGCGTCATCCGGCCTTCGCCGGAATCACCCCTTAACATCTGTGATGAGTGGTCCCGGGTCCTCCGGAGTACCACCCCACAACGCAAATCGTTTAACAATCTGTAGTTCGTTGTGGCTGAGGCTAGATTACCGCACCTTTTTGCGATTAACCAACTGCCCCGCTATAACAATGAAAAGCGCGAGGAAAAACATGGAAGAACCGATCACGTTGGCTTGCGCAGGAATACCTCGCGCGGCAGAAACATAAACGAATTTAGGAAAAGTAACCAAAGTCCCCGAATTGAAGTTAGTGATAATGAAATCGTCGAAGGAGAGACTAAAAGCCAATAACGCCGCTCCTGCAATGCCTGGCATGACTAAGGGCAAAGTGACACGGCGAAAGGTTTCACGCTCGTTTGCATAGAGGTCCATCGCGGCCTGTTCCAAACGAGGATCCAAACTCGCAATACGCGCCTTCACGGTGACAACGACGAATGAAATACAAAACATCACGTGAGCAATTACCGTGGGCCAAAATCCAGGATTTATTCTAAAAGCTAAGAACATGGCAAGGAGCGATGCTCCAAGTACGACCTCGGGAGTGGCCATAGGCAAAAAGATCAAGAGATTTGTTGCCGAGCGACCACGAAACCTGTGTCGCCCTAGCGCGAAAGCGATCAGCGTTCCCAAGATTGTTGCCGTGATCGTGGCAAGTAGTCCGATTTTTATTGAATTGCCAAGCGCTGAACATACATCAGGAGCTCCACAAGGATTTTTCCAGTTATTGAAAGTGAACCCACGCCACGTCAGATTGCTTTTTCCAGCATCGTTGAATGAAAATGCGAAGGTATAGATGACTGGAACAAAGAGGTAAGCAAATCCAAAAACGGCATAGATCCGAATGAGATTGCGCCCAAACCAACGGGAAACTCGACGACCAAATGGAAGGGTCGGAATCGGTGCTTGGTTCATACCAATTCATCCGTTCCGGATTTACGAATGTAGAGAGTTACAAGAATCAGAATCGCGGCCATCAACATAAAGGAAAGTGCCGCGGCAGTTGGGTAATCGACGATTCTGAAGAAGCGCGAATCAATCACATTTCCAAGCATCGTTGTATTTGGATTTCCGAGGATCGCTGCATTGACGTAGTCACCGGCTGCGGGGATGAAAGTGAGGAGCGTTCCCGCTACTACCCCAGGCATGGAAAGTGGAAAAGTAACTTTTCTGAATGTGGTAAATGCGTTTGAATAGAGATCATTTGAAGCCTCAAGTGTGCGTGGATCAATTCGCTCAAGGGAGGCGTATAGAGGCAAGGTCATGAATGGCAAAAAGTTGTAGGTCATACCTGTAACCACCGCTAACGCGCTAGCAGTCAACGTTGTATTGGGTCCGATGATGTGGAGTGCGCGCAAGGTAGGAACAACAAATCCCGACTCCCCCAATATCTGCTTCCACGCAACCGTTCTTAGCAGAAAGGAGGTAAAGAAGGGTGCGATGACAAGGACCAACAGAAGGTTCTTATATTTACCTGATCGAAAGGCAATTGCGTAGGCAAGGGGATATGAAATCGCTAGCGCCAACAAAGTCGCCAACGTGGCATAAATAAATGAACGAGCGAATTGCTCACGGCTGGCGTTAAAAGCATCTATGTAGTTAGCAAATCTGAATGTCTGAACGTACTGACCTGTGTCGCCTCCAATGACCGGGGTTTGAGTTGAGGTACCCGCCAAATTGATAATCGGCAAAACAAAGAAGGTGAAGAGCCAGAGCAATCCCGGAGCTAGCAAAAGGTATGGCAGGCGCCCCTTCTTGCCAGAAAAAGTACTGGCACGTGTTGCCATGCTTTGCAGGTATGCCATTAGTCGATTTCATCCGTCTCGGCGCCTGCGTTGACATCTTGAGAACCATCTAGGCCAAAAGTAAAGGGAACATTCCATGACAAAGAAACTGGGTCTCCAGGTCGAAGGGTCGGCGTACCACCGTCATTTTGCTCGAAGACCATCAGATCTTGCTTCCAGGGCATCTCCACCACGTACTGGGTGCTCACGCCGACAAAGGAAACATCGGAAACGATTCCACCAGTGAGTGCGTTACCTTTTGTTTCGACGTCTGGAAGGTCGATGCGAATTTTCTCTGGTCGAATACCTACAACAACCGAAGAGCTCTCAGACTTATTTCGCTCTTTCAAGAGAGAAATCTTCTGCCCATGAACGGTAACAACCTGGGAATCACCGTCTGAGGAAGAAATTACGCCACGAATCAGATTGGACTGTCCCAAGAAGTTGGCAACGAACGCCGTAGATGGAGATTCATATAGTTCAGCGGGCGAACCCATCTGCTCAATTCGTCCCTCATTCATAACCGCGATGGTGTCTGCCATCGTCATTGCTTCTTCTTGGTCGTGGGTCACGTGTACGAATGTCAGGCCGACTTCGGTCTGAATCCATTTCAATTCAATTTGCATCTGACGGCGAAGTTTTAGATCCAACGCACCGAGTGGTTCGTCAAGAAGCAGTAGCGCCGGACGATTAACAATCGCACGAGCAAGTGCAATTCTCTGTTGCTGACCGCCAGAAAGCTGAGTCGGTTTGCGATCTGCAAAGTGAGGCAATTCGACAAGCTTTAATACCTTCTCCACTTGCTCTTTAACGTCTTTGATTCCCCGCCGGCGTAGACCAAAAGCTACGTTTTCAAAAATACTCAAATGGGGAAAGAGCGCGTAGTTTTGAAAGACGGTATTAACGGGACGCTGATAAGGCTTTCTAGTTGTTATATCCGTGTCGCCGATAAAGATTGAGCCAACGGTAGGTTCTTCTAGTCCAGCAATCATTCGAAGAGTTGTCGTCTTGCCGCAGCCCGAGGGACCGAGAAGAGCGAAAAATGATCCTTCCGGGATCGTCAGTGACAGATCGTCTACAGCGGTGAAATCTCCAAACGTCTTTGTGATACGCGTGAGGATCAAATCCCCATGCGAGGATGGAAAATGTTGTTTCTTCAGCCGGCGTAAGGGATCGGAATACCTTTACCTTGCTCAAGGTCTCATCAGTGGGGAAAATATATGGGCTTGCCGCGAGTTTAGGATCAATCTTTTCCATTTCGGCTTGCGCACCCTTAACAGGGCAAATGTAATTCACGTAAGCAGCAACCTGGGCCGCAACCTCTGGCTCGTAGTAATAATTCATGACCTTCTCGGCGTTGATCTTGTTTGTCGAGGTCGAAGGAATCATCATGTTGTCACTCCAAAGCGTGCCGCCACTATCTGGAATAGCAAAATCAAATTTTCCAGCATTCTCAGATGAAAGTTGGAACATATCTCCCGACCATCCAATGACTGCTACGGCATCACCGCTGATGAGATCTTCCTTGTAGCTGTTGCCTGCAACTTTGCGAATGAATCCATCTGAAATCTTCTTTTGCAAGAAATCAATCGCGTTCATAAATTGTGCCTCAGTAAATCCAGATTCGATATCGACGCCTTGGTATTGCATGATGATTCCCATAGTGTCGCGCATTTCGGAAAGTACTTCGACCTTGCCTTTATTTTCGCTTGCGAAAAGTTGTTCAACAGTATGAATTCCTTTTGGAAGTTTCTGCTTATTCCAACCGAATCCAGCAAATCCCGTTTGCCAGGTAAGTGAATTATTACGCCCTGGATCAAAACCAACATTGGCAAGTTTGTCGAGGATATTTACCTTATTAGGAATATTGGTCGCATCTAGCTTTTGGGTATACCCCAAGCGAATCCAACGACCAGCCATCCAGTCTGTGAGAGTGACGATGTCATAGCCGATGTCTTGTCCGAGTTTTAACTGACCTTGAACTTTTCCATAGAACTCGTCGTTGTCGTTGACGTCCTCTTTGTAGGAGACCGTGATGCCCGACTGCTTCTGAAATGCTTCAAGGGTCGGATACTTCTTTGTTGCAGTGTCGTAATCTAAATAGAGCGTCCAGTTGGCCCAGCGGACCGTGCCGCCAGTATCGGCTGCAGCCGTCGACGCGGCAGTTTTGGGAGCGGCTTTAGTTCCACATGCCGCAAGCAAACCAACAGTGCCTAATCCACCTACCCCAGCGATAAACCCTCGGCGCGAAACTTGCGCTTTTATGAGCTCACGAGTTTCTGGGGATAAAACGTTCTTGGTGGTCATTGGAGCTCCTATTCGAGTCGAGGTTCGATGTGAAAGTTTATGCCTTGAAGGTGGTATTCGTCGCCATATCTCAACGGATCTTTTTCATTGCTCCTGTTCAGGAATTGAGATTTGTCATGACGTGCTTAATACGTGTGTAATCTTCAAAACCGTATCCTGAGAGGTCTTTTCCGTATCCGGACTTCTTGAACCCGCCATGTGGCATATCCAAAATCAAATGCCTTAGCCATGCGCATCGCACGAGCATGATCGCGCGTCCATACGCTGGAAGCGAGTCCGTACTCCACTCCGTTTGCGAGCGCGATTGCCTCTTCCTCAGTTTCGAATCGCTGAATAGTAATGACCGGGCCAAAGATCTCGCTTTGAATCATCTCATCGCTCTGTCGAAGGTCGGCAATAATCGTGGGTGGGTAGAAGAACCCAGGACCTGATTGAGCGCTACCCCCAGTGGTAATTCGCGCATGTGAAGGTGCGCGATCCACAAATCCTTTGACGCTACTTAATTGGTTGACGTTATTGAGTGGGCCAACGAGTACATCTTCGTGAGGCATACCCATTGCAATCTTGTTCTTCGCCTGGTCAGTGAGCAGCGCGACCATTTCTTCATAGACTCCAGATTGAACCAACACTCGTGTCGCCGCTGTGCAATCTTGACCTGCATTGAAGAATCCAGCGATTGCGATTCCTTCTGCCGTGGCTTCAAGATTCGCATCATTGAAAACAACAACAGGTGCCTTTCCGCCTAACTCTAAGTGAACTCGTCTCACGGATTTAGCGGCAGCATCGGCAACAGCAACACCAGCTCGAACAGATCCGGTGATCGAAACCATCGCAGGTGTTTCATGTGCTGCAAGTGCTTCACCGGTTGCGCGTTCTCCGCAAACAACGTTCATAACTCCTTCGGGCAAGAACTCAGCCATTACCTTTGCCATAAAGGCAGTGCTCGCAGGTGTCGTGTGACTTGGTTTGAGGACGACGGTATTGCCGGCAGCAATTGCTGGTGCCCATTTCCAGACCGCCATCATCATCGGATAGTTCCAAGGAGTTATTTGCGCGCAAACGCCAATGGGTTCGCGACGAATAAAGGAGGTCATCCCGTGCATATATTCACCAGCTGATTTGCCTTCTAGATTGCGAGCTGCTCCCGCAAAAAAGCGAATCTGATCAATCATCGGTGGAATCTCCTCCGACATTGTGATCGCCAACGGCTTGCCAGTATTGCGACTCTCGATCGCCACGATCTCCTCTGCCCGAGACTCAAGGGCATCTGCAATCTTCAGGAGCGCTCGCTGTCGCTCACTCGGAGTGGATTCTTTCCAGCCTTCAAATGCCTTAGCCGCTGCCTTAATGGCGCGGTCGACATCTTCAGCCCCTGACTTGGGCGCAAGTGCATAAACCTCTCCTGTGGACGGATCGGTGATAGGCGTCGTTTCCCCTGAGACGCTCTGAACCTCGTGACCGTTGATGAAACTGGAAAGGGTTTGCATGAAAACTCCTCTTTTCTTTATATTCTCTAATTCCCGATAGGCGTGAATGATCAGAGGTGAGACTACGCCCAGATAGGCGTGGTGAACAGTCCCACCTGCGGATTCTCATACTATTTGTCCAAATTATTGCGGATATCGTTGTAAAACCCTCAAAATGGTACGAATTCCTTTGCTTTCGCCCCAGTAATGCGAGAGAGTGTGCTCCATGAGCTCCAAAGCTGTGGCCAAGACGCCTCGCCCTGTTCTGGATGAGACCTCCAGGGCCATCATCGAGCAACTCCAAATCGACGGGCGCAAGCCTTACGCCGCTATTGGGGCAGCCATTGGCCTTTCAGAGGCGGCGGTGCGCCACCGAATCTCCAAACTGATCGACTCGGGCGTCATGCAAGTGGTCGCAGTAACCGAGCCCCTCACCGTTGGCTCGTATCGCATGGCAATGATCGGAATAAAAGTGGAAGGAGATTTGGTCGATGTCGCGGACCAGCTCTCGCACTACAAGGAAGTTGATTATGTACTTGTGACATCTGGTGGATTCGATGTCATGGCCGAAGTTATTTGCAATGATGACGAGCACCTGCTCGAACTCCTGCAACGTATTCGCGCAATTCCGGCGGTACGAAGTACGGAGAGTTTTATATATCTAAAGCTGCGAAAACAGCTTTACAACTGGGGAACCTAAAATGGCAACAACAAGCACCTTCGACAATGTTCAAGTATTCGAATCGGATCTTGAATCAAATTGGTCCAATCGCGCAAAAGAAAATCTCTGGATGCATTTTTCGCGAATGGGAGCATATGAAGATGGTGGATCTATACCCATAATTGTTAAAGGCGAAGGTGCATATATTTATGATGATCGTGGCAAGAGATACTTCGATGGCATCTCTTCGCTCTTTGCAGTGCAAGTCGGACATGCGCGCGAAGAAATTATTGAGGCCTATGCCCGACAGGCGCGCGAAATTGCATACTTCCCGATTTGGTCCTATGCCAATCCAAAGAACATCGAACTAGCGGAGTGTC
>JAPLBP010000138.1:0-3708 GCA_026392695.1 Actinomycetota bacterium
AGAAGAACTGCCAACGCTCGAAGGGCTTCGGCCGTGTTATACAAAACTCCTTGAAGTTGAGCGTCATTTGCAGGATCTTTCGCCAAGATCCACGGCTCTTGCTCGGTCACGTACCCATTGACTCGCTTGCAGAATTCCATGATTGACAAGATTCCACCCTGGAAATCCAATTCACAGATAGCAGCATCGGCCTTCGTAACCGTGTCAGAGAGGAACTTTTCTAAGACTACGTCGTGACTTACTGCGGGCAAGATACCGTCGCAGTATTTATTAACCATAGCCGCCAAGCGCGAAGCAAGATTGCCAAAGTCGTTTGCTAGTTCGCTCGTGTAGCGCGCATGCATATCTTCCCAAGAGAAGGAGCCGTCCGTGCCAAAAGGAATGGCTCGCAAGAAGTAATACCGGAAAGCATCCACGCCAAAGTGATCGGTGATATCCCGCGGTGCAATACCAGTTAATTTGCTCTTGCTCATTTTTTCGCCACCGACCAGGAGCCAGCCGTGAGCAAAGACTTTCTTTGGAGTATCCAAACAAACTTCTTGCCGCCCTCACTCGATGGGTCATCACCTAATCCAACAGCGGTTGCGTAATTCAAAAGCGCGTCAAACCAAACATAAACAACTTGATCTGTATCCCACGGAACGGGAATGCCCCAATTAAAAGTCGAACGTGAAATCGAAAGATCAGTGACGCCACTTTTCAAAAAGGAAATAACTTCGTTGCGAGCGCTCTCGGGTTGGCATGCTTCTGGATGCTCTTCGTACAACTTCAATAATGGTTCTACAAAGGCAGAGAGTTTGAAGAACCAGTTGTTCTCCTTCACGATCTCCACTGGCTTCTCGTGGATATTGCATATTTGCTCGCCGGCACGTTCGCTCAAATCGCCAGGTAGTTTGAACTCTTCGCAACCTACGCAGTAAGGACCTTCGTAATCACCAGCGTAGATATACCCAGAATCCTTCAGACTCTGGAGAAAGCGTTGAACACGCTCGGTATGGCGCACCTCTGTTGTACGAATAAAGTCATCGTTTGCGATATTGAGATCGCGCCAATTCGGCTTCCAATCATTATCGACGAGCCGGTCCACCCAATCCTG
This sequence comes from Actinomycetota bacterium, assembly GCA_026392695.1. Taxonomy (GTDB): domain Bacteria; phylum Actinomycetota; class Actinomycetes; order Nanopelagicales; family Nanopelagicaceae; genus QYPT01. Next base: position 1,097 of record JAPLBP010000138.1, read on the forward strand.
CGGAGACTCGCCATGTTCCTGAGCGCTACGCATGATCTTCTGTCCATGCTCATCAGTGCCAGTGAGGTACCAAACAGCTTCGCCCTTTTGACGATGCCAGCGAGTAAGAACATCGCCAGCAACTGTCGTGTAGGCATGACCAATGTGAGGGGCGCTATTTACGTAGTAAATAGGCGTGGTTACGTAGTAGCTCTTCTTCTCACTCACGGTCATATCTTAGAGGTGCTTGCCTGCGCCGCTTTTGCCTCGACCATCGCCGCGAAAACCACACGTTTGGAGATTGAGAATTCATCAGCCACTGTGGCGATCGCGCCCTTTCGATCCATCCCTGCCGCCTCAAACTCACTCACGCGAGCCACCATCTGAGCCGAGGTTCTCTCCGCCGCCTCATGCGGGGCACCTTCAAGAACCATCGTTATTTCGCCTAAAACTTCATTCTCTAGAGACCATTGATGCAATTCACTCAATGGTGCGCGAACCGTCTCTTCGTATCTTTTCGTCATTTCCCTGCATATCGCGCCGCGACGAGTAGGGCCAAATATCCCAACGGCATCAGCAAGAGAATCGGCTAAGCGGTGAGGTGCTTCAAACCAAACAATCGTGCGCTCTTCATCGCGCAAATTTTCAAAGAACTTTTCCCTAGCCCCACCAGCCCGAGGCGAGAACCCTTCGAAAACAAAGCGATCCGTGGGTAATCCGGCCAGCGCAATAGCAGTTGTTACGGCACTTGGTCCAGGGACCACTGCCACAGGAATACCCTGCGCGATCGCCTCCCTCATTAATCGAAAACCTGGATCACTGATTGTGGGCATGCCCGCATCAGAAACCACGAGCACCGAAGAGCCCGCATTCAGCATCTCCAGAATCTCTCGGGTGCGCTCTTCCTCATTGCCCTCGAAAAAAGAAATCACCTTTGCTGAGAAGCGAACTTCAAGATCCGAAGCTAGTCGATGAAATTTTCGAGAATCTTCTGCCGCAATTACATCGGCGTTCTCTATTGCACTCTTCAAGCGAGGACTAGCGTCATTCACATTGCCTAAAGGCGTCCCCGCGAGTGTAAGAACCATGGCCCAATCCTCTCAAGAAATATGGCTTCTCGCTTAGGCTAACCCAGTGACCTCCATAGTGATTGCGCTCCTCTCCTTCGGGTTGCGTCTATGGCATCTAGCAACGCCCAAGGGAATGGTCTTCGACGAGCTTTACTACGTCACAGCGGGACGCGAATACCTAAAGTTCGGAGTTGAAGTAAAAGGGAACTCTCCAGAATTTATCGTTCATCCACCCGTTGGCAAATGGTGCATTGCGTTGGGTATCAAAATCTTCGGAGATAGCGAATTCGGGTGGCGCATCGCCTCCGCTGTAGCGGGCGCGCTCACAATCTACTTAATATCACGAATAGCGCTACGAATTTTCCGCTCAACTCAAATGGCAAATTTGGCCGCCTTATTGATGGCCCTTGATGGACTTAACTTGGTTCATTCCCGTACCGGGCTCCTGGATCTTTTCTTAACTCTCTTCGTGCTCTGTGGCGTAAATGCATGGCTGAAAGATCATTACTGGCGAAGTGCAATCTTTTTTGCACTCGCCGCTGGCGTGAAATGGAGTGGCCTCTATTTCTTAGTTGGCTTTGCTTTACTCACCGTCTATAAAGACCGCACCAGAATTCAAACGTGGACAAGACTTTTGACAACGCGATTACTTCAATGGGGAATTCTCCCGGTCTTCGTTTATATCTCCACGTGGATAGGTTGGTTTCGAAGTTCGCGCGGCTGGGACAGGCACTGGGCCGATACAAATGCAACACATTGGAATTTCATTCCACGATCTCTGAGATCACTCTGGCACTACCACGCGGAAATGTTGAACTTTCATCGCACCCTGACGACAAAACATACCTACCAAGCAAATCCCTGGGGCTGGCTGGTAATGCGTCGTCCAACTTCCTTTTACTATCAAGCACCAAAGACCTGCGGTGATAAAGATTGTTCTCAAGAGGTTCTGGCCATCGGTACGCCAATCCTTTGGTGGTTAGGGACTCTGGCATTGGTTGCGGTTCTAGCTTTCTGGCTTAGATCAATTATTCGTCGGGATGTTGATGTTTCGGCAGGAATGATTCTTCTGGGAATTTCCGCCTCATATCTGCCGTGGTTCGCATTTCAAAAGCGAACCGTTTTTTCTTTTTACGCAATTGTCATTGAACCATTCTTAGTATTAGCCCTCGTGTATTGCGCGAAAAAGATTCTCGGTCGCGAGCCTTGGCGCCCAAATAAAAAAGCGATCGTTGCATTTTTTGTCCTGATGATTGCTGCCAATTTCATCTACTTCTGGCCACTTTTCACTGCAACAGTCATTACCTACGCACATTGGAGCAATCTCATGTGGTTCTCTTCCTGGATTTAAATAGGGAAGCACGTCCAATAGGAAAACTTGCGTGGAGCTGAGGGGAATCGAACCCCTGACCTCCTCATTGCGAACGAGGCGCGCTACCAACTGCGCTACAGCCCCTAGTCCATTGGAAGAACTTCTTGAAGGAAACACGGTTCTTGGAAAAACCAAAGATCCATCCAATTGATTAGTAGTCCCAAGATATCACCAGCAGGCAGTTCTAGAAA
>JAPLBP010000138.1:3727-7515 GCA_026392695.1 Actinomycetota bacterium
TTACTCGTTTGCTGCTCGGTTTTGGCGCACTCTCTCTACCGCTTCCTCAGCTAATTGTTGATCAAATACTTCATCTCGAGATGGCGCAGCTGCCGAGAGCGCTTCTCTGGCCAAACGTTCTTGCTCATCACTCCATGCACCCGGAATCGTAAGATCGATTACTCGCTTTGAAGGCACTGCCTTTGCCGCTGTTACATATGTAGGAACTGGAATCGAATTTGGCTGCCATTCATTACGTGCTTGCGCGGTTCCTTTGGGAAGAAGAACGATTGTGCTCATCTCGCGCTCTGCCAATGGAATCCAATGATCACGCGAATCCTTGGGAGCGATAACTTGCGCGAGATTTGTGGAAGAAACTCCTGCACTTGTGCGATGTAATTGCGATACGCGACGACGATGCATTCGCGCCTCAACACTTTGTCGTCGTACATGTGCTACATAAATTACAAAACCAGAAACGGGAAGAACTGAATACATAAATGGAAGTGCACCCGCGCTACCCGCTGAAAGCGTTGCGAGTAGCGCGACGAAAAGAGTTACGAAAACAATTCGACGTCGCAAAAGCATTTTTGTATTTCTGGTTTCAATTTCGTAATCCGCTTGAACAGAACCGCCGATAGATTTCTCAAGATCATTTGAACCAGCAACAACTTTGAGAGCGCTCTTGTATCTTTCTACAGATTTTCCAGAAAACTCGTCGTGGCTATGAACCCAACGTGGTACGAAATAGGCCACCCACATCCCAACGATGGATAGGTAGATAATTCCGGACGCCATAATGAACAAAGATAGAGGGCTAACTACCACAATTCGGGTATTTCCACGCCCAATTCGCACAAAATTTCAGATGAAGTGATTTTAGAAAATGTTCGTATTTTCTTTTACAAAACTGAGATGGTCGCGCCATTGTCCATCAATATGGAGGAATCGAGGTCTCTCCCCTTCAAATACATAGCCCGCTTTTTCAGCAACCCGACGAGAAGCAATATTTTCTGGCCGTACATTTATTTCTATTCTATGAAGCTCTAGTACCGTAAATGCGTACTCTGTCATTGTTTTTACCGCTTGGGTGATGATGCCCAAATTCGCATAACGCTTGTCTACCCAGTACCCGATGTGTGCCCCACGAAGGGCCCCGTAGATGATTCCACCCATCGTGATTTGCCCGATGATCTTGTTCTCGTGCCAGATAGCCATTGAGAGTGAGCGTCCAGACTTGCCTTCACGATTGTGATTTGCGACCATCGCGAAGAAACTGGGAAAACGTTGAGTGGCACCCTCTCCGTGGATGCGAGGCAAAGTGGCCTCCCATGGTGTGAGCCACTCATGATTATCGGCCCGAACCCGATCCCATTGAGCCTTGTCGCGCAATCGCAAAGGTCTGAGAGTAAATCTTTCGGTCTTTATTACGAGTGGCCACTGCGTCGAACTATTTGCCATAGTGGTCCTAAAAATATCTTCGTCGCAGTACGACGACAGTCACTTCTGCGCCCGCTTCCAAATCCGTATCCGATTCTGGAATTGCAATGAGCGCATTTGCGTCAGACAAAGTTGCAAGATCCTCTTGATCAGTTAGAGCCCGAACAAGGGAGCCATCCTCTGAAAGCCATGCACGCAAATATGAACGAGCCCCACTCGTTGATGCAATCGCACGCTCAAGGCGGGCCCTCACTGAGGGTCGGTGAATGCTGGCTGACCCGAGCATCGTGCGAATCATCGGACGAACGAAGAGTTCGAGCGATATATATGCAGAAATCGGATCACCGGGCAGAGTCACAACAGGAGTTTTGTCAGGGCCGATAAGCCCGTAATTATGACGACCACTCGCCTCAATCGCTAAGTCAATGGTCGTAATTTCGCCCAACGAACTTAGAGCTCGGGTGATGAGATCAAAAGAATCATCGCCACGTTCTCCGCTCACAACAATGAGGTCGGCCCTAACTAGTTGATCCTCAACCACCTTACGGAGTTGCTCTTCATTGTCTGGAATAGAAAAAACTCGATAGCCAACTGCCCCGGCCTCACGAACTGCTGTGGTGAGTAACCACGAATTCGTTTCATATTCTTCGGTACCCGTGAGTTTCTGTCCGGGCTCAACCAAATCCGGACCTGCCGATATGACGACGACGCGAGGATGTGGTCTCGTGGGCAAATGATCTAGTCCCATCGATGCCGCCAAACCGATCTGCGTTGAGCGAATTCGAGAACCCGCACGCATCACCAGGCGATCTCCCGCATAGACGTCCTCGGCCAAGGTCGCGCCATGAGAATCCAAAAGCGGCATATCAAAACTGGCCAGTGGCCTGGATATCGCTAAAAGAGCCGTAAGGAACTCATCGACTCGAACTTGCTCTGACATAATCCCACCATACTTGTTGGGCAGTTATTCCGTTGGGATCTTACGTTGGGATTTGGGGTGAATCCAAAAGATGATGGCTGAAAGTAAGAAAGATCTTCGAACTCGTTATCGCCGCGATCGAAAACAGCAATATATTCCGGCCACATTCCTCCATATTCTTAACGCACCTGAATTTCAGGCAGCGAAATGTGTTACAAGTTACCTATCCGTGGAAGATGAACCAAGTACCAAGGAGATCAATCAAGCTCTTCTCTCTAAGGGAGTGAAGTTGCTTCTCCCACGCGTTTCTGGCAAAGAGTTGCAGTGGATCGAATGGAACGGCGATAAATCGCAAATCAAGGAAACAAAAGGTCTTATGGAGCCCACTGGCAATCAGGCAGCCAGTTTGTCCGACGTTGATATTGTCATTGTGCCCGCACTTCATATTGATCAAGCAGGTTACAGACTCGGACAAGGGGGCGGTTTCTATGATCGCGCACTCCCAACGATGCCGGGATGGAAAATAGGTTTGGTCTACGGAGGAGAACTCTCAAGTACTTCTCTTCCAATTGAGAGTCACGATGTTCCACTTGATGCTGCCGCCACTCCCAATGTGATCGTGAGATTTGCCCGCTAGCTAGATTCAGATTTTGGGCAAGTTCCTCGCCATAATTATGCGTTGTACTTGGTTGGTGCCCTCATAAATTTGAGTGAGCTTTGCGTCGCGCATCATGCGCTCAACTGGATAATCTGAAACGTAACCATAACCGCCCAAAATCTGTACCGCATCCGTCGTAACTTTCATCGCTGTATCGCTGGCAAATGTTTTGCTTGCCGCAGCGAAGAAGCGTAGATCCGTAGCATTGCTTTCACTTTTGCTCGCAGCCGCATAAGTCAACTGACGAGCGGCGGCAATAGCCATTGCCATATCCGCCAACATGAATTGCACACCTTGAAAATCAAAAATTGGTTTACCAAATTGATGGCGTTCATTTGCGTATTTTGAAGCGACATCAAGGGCGCCTTGGGCAATTCCGAGTGCTTGCGCCGCAATCGTGATTCGAGTGTGATCCAAAGTTTGCATAGCCAACTCGAAACCTTCATTTACTGGACCTATTCTGCGATCATCCGAAAGTTCCACATTGTCAAAATAAACTTCTCGAGTAGGCGAACCACGAAAACCCATCTTCTTCTCGTGAGCGCCAAAAGAAACTCCGGGGTCACTCTTCTCCACGACGAAGGCAGTTATTCCATGCGCGCCCTTTGCAAGATCTGTCGAAGCCATGACGGTATAAAAATCAGAAAAACCAGCGTTAGATATCCATTTTTTACTTCCGCTCAATATCCAATTCTCTCCCGACCGCACGGCCTTCGTCTTAAGCGCGGCCGCATCGGACCCGGCTTCAGATTCTGAAAGACAATAGGAAAATCCCTTACCCGCTGCTAACGG
>JAPLBP010000154.1 GCA_026392695.1 Actinomycetota bacterium
ACGCCTCCTCTTGAGAAAATCCCCCTGCAAGGAGTGATTTATACACTTCGTGCAGGCGTATGGCTGATTCTTCTAAGGCGGTTAAACCTTCAAACCCTTGTAAGTTTTCCATAATATGAATTTAACAGTACCCACTGACAAACCAAATAACTAGGTACTACCTGACTTTTGTCTCCAGCAAGCCTGTGCAAAACAAAGGCTGGTTGCTACCTTTTGTTTATGGGAATCTTCGGGCCAAAACCACTGGACTATAGGACTGGCAACGGAAGCCTCGCCAGATTAAAGTCAACAAAATACTTCCCGCATCATCTTCCTGGAGAACCGACTCTTTCTCAGATGGATTTTGAACTTCTGCAAGAAGAAGCAAGAAGTGGCAAGAATGAAGAACTCATTAAAGCAACAGTGGGGGTCTTTGATGCAATTTTGAAACCCGGCTTTGATTTTGTTAAAGCAATCGGTTGCTTAAAAAATGCTGCGCCACAAATTATTCCAACAAAACTTGGAGACATGCGCCTTCCTTGTCCAACGCTTCGATCTACTGATGCTGAGTTAAAGAATTTAGCAAAGGCAGTAGAAGAGTTGGAAAGCCACCCACTTTAATAAGTTGCGCGGCCTCCACTTAAATCAAAAGCAAAACCCGTTGTAAAACTACATGCCGGTGAAATAATCCAGGCTGCCATATCTGCAACTTCGCTTGTTTTACCTAGTCGCTCCATTGGTATCCGTGATTTAAGTGACTTTAACTGCGCTTCTGAAAAACTTTCAGTCATTGGACTATGGATGAGGGCTGGAGCCATTGAGTTAATTGTTACTCCAGTTGTTGCATACTCTTTGCCCACACTCTTGACGAGCCCAATGAGTCCGGCTTTGGTAGCTGAATACGCCACTAGAAGAGGGTTTCCTTCTTTGCCTGAAATACTCGCCAAGTGCAAAATTCGGCCATAGCCACGATCGGCCATTCCTTTTATTACCGCTTTAGTAAGAATTAATGCCCCTCTTAAATTAATGGCATAAACCAAATCAAAATCATCAATATCTACATCTTCAACTTTTTCGCCGTTCTTACCAAGAATCCCAACACAGTTAACTACTGCTTTGAGCGGACCAAGATCTGACTGAACTTTATCTACACAGCCAAGAATGGAGCTTTCACTCACGAAATCCACTTCAAAAATATGAAAGTTTTCACTTTTCACTTCATTCTTGATTTTCTGTAGCTCGGCCAAGTTCTTATCGCATGCTGCCACCACAGCGCCACGTCTAATAAATGACGTGGCAATCTCTTTGCCAATTCCACTCGCTGCGCCAGTTACTAAAACCAGATGCTCTTTTATATCGGTGGTCTCCATTTACTCCCCAACTTTCAAGTAGTCGTGCAAGATAGTTCCTGGAACAAGTGCGAAATCAGCTTTCCAATAAAAAGATTCTATTGTTTCTAGGACTGGCAATAAGTGAAATGGTGCACTTTTATTAATTTCAATTGCTAACCGCGAAGGACCGCGCCAACATTCTTTCACCACCACATCTGACAAAATTCTAGAAGTGATTTGATTGATTCCTTGGGTTCCATCAATATTTCTAATCACCTTATGATTAATATTTTCTCGAAATGGAAAATACTTTTCGAGTTCACTCACTTGTGCAGCTTCTTTGCTTACTGGCATAACGACCCTGGAGATCAAATCCGTGCCCCGAAAGACCTCTGCCACAATTTCATTATTGATAGTTTTAATCTTGGTGCTACCCATTTTCTTTGGTTGCCCGTGAATCTCCCGACCTTGAGTCAAACCAACTTCAGAGCTGATCAGTAAGTTGGTGCTAAAGCCACCAAAATGCTCTACTCCTTTGGAGTTTACTTTGACTCCCACCATCACATTAGTTTCTTCAACTTCGCCCATACCTTCTACGATTGGCATGTAGTAGTTATGAATCATTACTAAGTCGCCATTGCTTTCTACTGGAAAATCAATATGTTTTTGAATCGCGACAGGATCAGTGCGGTACACAGTGGTTAAAATCGTTACATCCGTGTATCTAATTGGAAAAGGCGGATACATAGGAGCAAGCTTTGGCGTAGACCAAATCCCTGCAACATTCTGATCCATGACTTTGCTCCCTAACGGTTATTTGTGCGCCAATACTTTGCCGGGGTTCAAAATTCCATGTGGATCCATGGCATCTTTAATTGCGCGCATGAGGGCTACTGCATTCTCGCCCGTCTCTTCAACTAATGATTCAATCTTTCCCATACCAATTCCATGTTCACCAGTACAAGTACCGTTCATAGCAATAATCTTTGAAGCCATTGCATGAGTTATTTCGCGAATATCATTTAGTTCATTTGGGTTAGTTGGATCGGTAATTATCATGCAGTGGAAATTACCATCTGCAACGTGCCCAAAAATGCTAAACGGAAAGTCATGCGTGCTCAAAATTTCATTACATGCCTCTACGGCTGCAGCTAAAGATGAAAGCGGTACTGCCATATCAGTACTGACAATTCTTTTTCCTGGATAAATATGTACGTTCGACCAATACGCATCGTGGCGGGCTTGCCACAGTTTTCGGCGAGCGCTTTCATCGCTAGTCCATTCAAAGTTTGATCCTCCGTATTCAGCCACGATTTCAGCAACGCTTTGGGCATCAGACTCCACATTTGTTGGGCTGCCGTGAAATTCAAATAAAAGTGTGGGTTGCTCTGGAAGGTTTAAGCCGCTGTGCTTATTATCATTTTTAACGCTAGCGGCATCTAGGAATTCACAGCGTGCGATATTTGTTCCCATTTGCACAACAGCTGCAGCGGCAGCTACGCCAGCGGCTAAAGTTTCAAAACGCACAATAGCTGCTGACATTTTTTCTGGAATTCCAAATACTTTTAAAGTAATTTCCGTAATTACCGCCAGGGTTCCTTCAGAACCGACCAACAAACGAGTTAAGTCATAACCGGCGGAGAGCTTTCTAGTTGGTCTACCAGTTTTTACGATTGTCCCATCTGCCAAAACTGCAGTGAGGGCTAAAACATTCTCACGCATTGAACCGTATTTAACTGTTGTCGTTCCAGCGGCTCCAGTAGATGCCATCCCGCCAATAGTTGCGTCAGCACCTGGGTCAACTGAGAAAAATAGGCCTTCACTAGCAAGTCGATTATTGAGAGCTATGCGAGTGAGCCCTGCTTCAACTCTTACAACTAAATCAGCAGGAGATATCTCGATGATTTTATTCATCTCCGTCATATCCAAACTGATGCCACCTTTAAGTGGAAGAACGTGGCCTTCTAATGATGATCCGGCGCCGAATGCCACGACTGGAATTAAATTCTTATTGCAATAGTCCAATAACGTAGAAACTTCTTCGGTGTTATGCGGATAAATCACCGCTGAGGGTAAAACTGGTGGGAAAGCTGATTCATCCCGGCTGTGCTGAACTAGAACTGATTCATTAGTAGTAAAGCGAGAACCGAAAATCTCTTTTAAATCCGCAACTTGCGAGGGATTGAGATCAATTCGGTTTACAGTTAACATTACTGAAGTATAAGGCCATTAGGGAATATGACAACAAATTTTACGTAATTGATTGGACATATGGGCACACCATCTTTAGCGCGAACGCTTAAATTCTTTGCGCCATCTCGATCAGTGCCGAAAACTTCGTGGCGTGCACCAAATTACTGGACGGTTCGACCTAAAACTTTTCTTATCCTCATTAGTGGTTTATTTATGATGGGCATTGGTGGTTCCTTATCGGTGCAATCAAATTTAGGTAACCCCCCTTGGACAGTTCTGGCTCAAGGTATTTCCAAGCAAGCCGGAATAACTCTTGGTTGGGCTTTCTTTATTGTTAGTTGCTGTGTGCTTCTGATCTGGTTCCCACTAAAAGTTACTCCGGGATTCGGCACAGTAGCTAATACGCTTTTCTTTGCCGCATCATTGCAACTTGGTGTGACTATCATCCCCCCGCAGCATAATTTCAAGCTTTCATTGTTAATGATCTTCTGTGGAATTTCATTCGTGGGATTTGGTACCGCACTCTATATTTCTTGCGGACTTGGCTCTGGTCCCCGCGACGGTTGGATGATCGGTTTGGTAGATAGAACTGGAATTAGAATCTGGCAGATTCGACTTTTTAATGAGTGTTTCGCACTTGCAGGTGGGTATTTATTAGGTGGAAAAATTGGTTTGGGAACAGTCCTGGTTATGCTTTTTGTGGGACAAGCAATCGCAATTTCATTTACGCTTCTTGGCAATTTTTCAAATCGAAAGATATAAGAAGGTTAAATTACTTAGAAACGCCGGTTCCAAATTTCAAGATTCTTGACTCGTCGCCATCAGCTCGTTCAAATTCATCGACTGTTGTGCCATTAGATATGACTATTACGCGGTCTACCAGCGCCAATAACTCATCTAAATCTGATGACACAACTATCACGCTGGTGCCACTCTTTTGTACTTCGTGAATAATTCTATAAATCTCTTGTCTGGCGCCAACATCCACGCCTTTTGTTGGTTCATCCAATAATAAGATCTTTGGGTTTGCGATTAAAGCACGTGCAAGTAGGAGTTTTTGCTGGTTTCCTCCACTGAGATTTGATGGCTCTGAAGAAAAATTCTTAGTTTTAACCGATAGCGCCTTCATACTTGCCACTGCTATCTCTGATTCTTTGTTTTCATTCAAAAAGCCAAATTTAGAAAATAAGTCTAACGAGCCGGCGGTCACATTCTTCTTCAAATTTAAGTTGAACAGCAGCCCTTCTCGTTTGCGGTCTTCGGTTAAATAGAAAATTCCATTTTTACGCATTTCACTTGGATTTGTACTAGTGAGAACTTTATCTTGCCAAATCATTTTGCCAGTGAAGGGCAAGCGTCCCGAAATCACATCAAGAACTTCCGATCTGCCAGAACCAACCAGGCCCCCAAGCCCAACTATCTCTCCCTCTTTAACTTTCAAATTTATATTGGTGAGGGCAATGCTTTGCGGGCCTTTGCGTTCAGCTGAAATATTTTCAAGAACCAGAATATCTTTGCTTTTGTTCTTTTCCTTCTTAACATTTCCATCAGCTGATAATGAACGTCCGATCATTGAATTGATAATCTTTTCCGAACTAAATTCTTTCTTATCTAATTCGAGTACCACCTTGCCATCTCGAAGAACTGTAGCGCGGTCACACAAGTTCATCACTTCTGGAATTCTGTGAGTTATGTAAATCATTGTTACATTTTTTGTGCGCAGCGTTCTCATAGTTCTAGCTAGTACTTCTGCGTCTTCCTTTGACAAAGAAGTTGTTGGTTCATCCAAAATCAAAATGGATGGATTTGACGCTAACCCTCGGGCAATCATTGTTGTTTGTCTTTGTGCCGTGCTTAAATTCGAAGCAAATGACGAGACTGGTAAATTCAATTCATACTTTTCGACAAGTTCCTGAGCTGCCTTTATGGTGTTTTTTAATGAAAAAATGTTGTGGTGTGTAGGCAGTTGGCCGGCAAAAATGTTCTCAGCTACTGTTAAATTATCCACAATTTCAATTTCTTGTGGGACGTAGGCAATTCCTTTGTTGCGGGCATCGGAAACACTTCGCAGCTCAATCTCATTGCCGCCCATTATGAGTTTGCCGGTTGCGCTTTTAGTTTCATACAAACCGGTGAGCAGTTTCACTAATGTACTTTTTCCTGCGCCATTTTGACCAAGTACTGCATGGATCTCGGCTTCAAAAAAAGTTAAATTCACTTTTTGCAGAGCATCGACGTTGCCGAAACTCTTACTAAGGTCTTGAACTTCTAGGATTTTATTAAGTGGCAATTTAACTTCTCTCTTATTGCTATGGGATTGTTGCGGTGTCCTTCATAGAAGAACACCGCAACAACATTTCCAACTGTTATTGCTTACTGTCCAGCAGCATCACAAATCTTGTAATAAGTTGCGATGTTTGCCTTTGTAACAAGGGTTGAAGGCAAGATATTTGAATACTTAACCTTTTGACCCTTGAACAGCTGAGCAAATAGATCAACCATCATTGAAGTTTCCTCATATAGAGGTTGTCCCACAACTCCAAAGACTTTGCCATCACGAATGAGATCGAGATTCTGGCGAATGTAGTCCATGCCGATGATTGTGATTTTGCGGTTAGATTGCGCAGCTGCTTGTGACCAAGTCTGGGCACCATTTCCTGTTGTGGAATATGCAGCGACGATATCTGTGTTAGCTGACATCATTCCAACAGCGATTGCTACTGCCTTAGTTGGATCGAAGCCTTCGATACCAATTTCAGTTGTCTTCATATTAGGGCAAGCTTTTGTAAGTTCTGCCTTAAATGCTGCGGCCTTGGTGTTCTCTTCATCGTTGAGGCTTCCCTCAGTAATTGCGACAGTTCCAACTCCCTTAGCTTCCTTGCAAATTGCATCTGCTGGGCCTGAACCAGCATTAGGTACAAATTGTGCAACTGATGCAATGTAAGAAGTTGTTCCAGCCTTAGGGATTGCGTGCCATCCCATAATTGGATAACCCTTCTTAGCTAACTTCTCTGCATACTTAAATAGAACTGGGCTAACTGGATAAACTGCAATTCCACCCCATTTTCTAGTAGCAAGTTCAGCGTCTACTAGTGGCAAAGTTCCAACATCATCCCAATTAGATGCACTGGCATTACCAACAACTTTGCAATAGAAACCTAACTTTTTGCACTCGGCCATTAAGCCTGCTTGCATCAATCTGTGAACTGGGTGATCTTTCATAGGTTGCACGAAGAGGATGCTCTTCTCACGACCCTTATAACTTACAGCTGCACTTGCATTGTTACTGACAAAAATAGTTGGCAGTACCAGCGCAACGATTGCAAGCGTTGAACTTAGGAACTTCTTATTCACTTTTCCTCCTAGGTTATTATTGTTTTTACTTAATTACTTACTGGTACAACTTGGATATTAAATGACCCCCTTCGCCTTTACGGCTTCTTGATCATTTAATTCTTCATCGTTAGATTTGCGCATCGTGTTGCGATATTTTCTTCGATAGACATCTAAGAAGACCGCTAAAACTAAAATAAATCCAACCGCTATGAGTTGGAAATTTGGGCTCAATCCACTGGTTACTAAACCACTTTGAACACATTGAATAAGTAGGACGCCTAAAATTCCACCTGCGATTGTGCCAACTCCGCCAAATAAGCTAACCCCTCCAACTACGGTTCCAGCAATAACGGTTAATTCCCAACCCGTTCCGATACTTGGGGCACCGGCGTTGAGAGAAGCCATAACTAATTCACCGGAAAGAGCTGAGAGTGAGCCAGCTAAAATAAAGCAAGCAAGTTGATATTTTTTAACATTGATTCCGACAATTCTTGCAACTTCGCTATTTCCACCAATAATATAAAGATTTCTTCCTACGGTTGTCTTGCGAATAACAAAATCTCCAACTAAACAAACAAAAATCCAAATTGGAAGATTCCAGCCAAGATTAAGGAATGATGTATTGTCACCGATTGTTGTTATTACTTTAGGCAGTGGATATACCGGATAACCTTGAGAAACCACTTGAATCATCCCCTGTGAAACAAAAAGCATTCCAAGGGTTTGAATAAATGCAGGTACACCAGCTCGTGTAACCATGAAGCCATTAATCGCACCAATAAGTCCACCAAGAAAAATACCCGCTAAAAGAGCAAGCCAGACTGGCCAACCTGCAGTTGTCATTAATTTTCCTGAGACGATAGCGATGAGGCCGGCTACGGCGCCGACTGATAAATCAAAATTTCCGCTAATTAAAAGAAATGCTTGCCCAACGCCAATTATTGAAACAAAAGTAACGGCTTGCACAATAGATCCAATAACTTGTCCCGAAAGAAAAACTGGTCTGAATGATTGAAAAATCGCGGCCGATACAACTAGAGCTACCACCACGCCTAACTCAGGTACAGCGAGTAAACGATAGAAAAATCCTTCGCTGGTCTTTTTCTTGTGCGACATGTCAACCCTTTTCTGTATGCGACGTTGCAAACTGTTAACAGTCTATGGTCTTTATTCATATTCGCAATGGGTCTGGCGCTTTAATTTTGCGCGCCTCGCGTAACTATTCGTTATGAAAACGAGTTAAAAATAATGCTAAAACTAAATTCCAGCGGTTTTTCAGGCGCAAATAACGGCACTCCAGCGGTTTTTAAAGCTTCATCTAACTTATCTGTGCATCCATGGGTGGGTTCTATGGCCAACCATCGTCCTTTTTGACCTGTGCTTGGCCAGGCATCTAAGTTATAACACAGGCCCACAAATGGAATTTCGTTCGGATCAAAATTAAAACTCAGTGAGCAGTTTTTTTGAGGGTTAAGCAGGGTTACTCGACCATCACGCGGCGATTTGAGAACTACTTTATCCGTTAGTGGTTTGCTCAATGTGACCCGACTAATATCATGTTTTTGTTTATCTGCACCTATGGCATACGGCCATTGATATTTATCTAAATGGCCAAGATAGCCATCTAATCCATCGGCACCCAATCTAGAACTGAATCCAAATTCTTTAGTCATTTCTGGATTTCCGTTAACTTGGATTTGCATTCCTTCAACAGCGTTAAAAAGTGGGTGTGCCGACCAAAAACCATAGAAGTCAGTGTCGCCAATATTTTCTATCGAATAGGAAAATAGTAATGAATCCTCTTTAAGTTCAATTTTCCTTTGAAACCTGTAAGGAACAACTGTGCCTGTAGCCGTTGTAGTGATTACATTGCCAGAATTCTCGCAGGCCCACGTTTGGGTCCAGAGTTCACCGTGATCTGGCATAACAATGTTTGGGTTGCCTGGATAAGTTCCATTACCTATGTTTGGGAAACACTCATCAAAGCCTGAAATGTCGTGCGCTTCGTAGGCATCATAATTATTTCTACCGCGTAAGGGGCGGCTCTCGTCTGTCCATAACCAATCATATTGCGCTTGCTTATCTGTAATTTGTGAGATTTTTGCGCCTAGCTCTGGAATTACACGTACCCTCAAGTGCTCATTTTCAAGTTCTTCAATTTTCCAGCCTTGAGAGTATTCATTCACAGTGGTAATAATGACATAATCTGTGAGTCGATAGAAGGTTTAGTCAAAGGAGATTTGCGTGACAAGCAAAAATTATTGGCACGATAAATTTTGCATTGTTACCGGCGCAGCATCTGGAATTGGCTTTGAAACTTCAAAACTATTGATTTCTGAGGGCGCTAAAGTGCTGGGTCTGGATAAAAGCCCCGCCACTGGCACAGTAAAAGAAATTTTTTCCGCCGGCAATAACCCTTACGAGGTTTGTGATTTATCAAAACCTCAAGAAATAGAGGCTGTTTTCCGAAGCTTTACTGATTCAAAACTATCTGCCTTATTTAATGTTGCAGCCATGCCAACTAACGGGGCCGGTATTCAAGATACCGATGTTGATCTCTGGGATAAAATAATTGATGTAAACCTACGATCAATTTTTTTAACTGCAAAATACTCGTTACCTTTATTCAAAAATGATCTTGGTGGATGCATAGTGAATGTCTCCTCGGTCCACGCTTATGCAACTATGAAAAATCACGCGGCATATGCCGCATCAAAAGGTGGGGTGAACGCCTTAACAACTGCATTGGCTATTGAACTAAACCCTCTCAACATCCGTGTTGTCGGTGTCGCACCTGGTTCCATAAGAACTCCTATGACGACTACGAATCTGCAAGGCGATGCTGCATTACTCAACTCGTTAGGTTTCCCAACTGATGGAAAATCGATTGGGCATGTTGGTGAGCCTGAAGAAATCGCGAAAGTTCTTATTTGGTGTGCCTCCCCTGAAGCTTCTTATATAACCGGGACAACAATTCAAGCCGATGGTGGATTGTTGTCGCGGTTGGGTTATGAAAAAGGCAATTGATTAAAATGCTTAAAAAATTGGACAGTGTCGATGTTGCTGCTAAAACTCAATGTCTTTTGGGGGAAGGGCCGGCATGGAATAAAAAACTTGAGGTACTACATTTTGTTGATATTTTTGGAAAGAAAGTTCAGACATTAAATCCAAAAGATGGATCAGTTAAAACTTTTGCAACACTACTTTCTCCCGGTGCAGTTCTTCCAACAAACGAAGAGAAACTAGCGCTTGCCTTAAATGATGGGCTCTATACCGTTGATTACTCGGGCAATAATCTCGAAAATTTATACTCAATTGAAAAAGATATATTTACTAATCGAATGAACGACGCAAAGTGTGATCCAAATGGGAAGCTTTTCGCAGGCACCATGGGAGATGGCAACTCACCTACTGGCTCCCTTTATAAAATAGATTCCGAAGGTTTCGAGAAAATACTTGATCGAGTCACCGTTTCTAATGGTTTAGCGTGGAACCGTGATGGTTCAAAAATGTATTACATAGACTCAGGCAAGCAATCGGTTCAAGTGGGCGATTTTGACTTAGCAACTTCAACAATCAAAGCGTTCAAACTCTTTGTTGAGATCCCAGCATCATTTGGAATTCCAGATGGGATGTGCGCTGATCTTGATGGTGGAATTTGGGTGGCTTTTTTCGGTGGCTCACACATAAGACGCTACGCTGAAGATAGTACCCGAAAAATAGATAGCAACGAAGGAAATCTCTTTTGCATTGATGTTGGGATTCCTGGGGCAGGAACCGTTCCTTTTATTCTTTAAACAGAGCGGAGACGAGGAGATTTGAACTCCTGAAGGGTTTAACCCCTTACCTCGTTAGCAGTGAGGCGCACTCGACCGGGCTATGCGACGTCTCCAAGTGTTACGCGGAGTTTACACTCTAAACAATGAACGTACTTACCTGAAATACGCCTGATCTATGGGGTTTTGACTCTTAGTTTTTCAACCTGCTGGCCAGTAATTTTACTAATGATGTCGAAATCTTTATCAAAGTGAAGTACGTAGAGGTCACACAATTGAGCCGTAGCTGCAATGAGAAGATCTGGAATGGAAGGGGCTCGGTGTTGGCCGCGCTTAGCTAACTGTTTAAGAGTGTCCCACGCCAATTCTTCGATTTTTGGAGTTAAGCCTTCGATGGGCATCGCCGACAGCGGAGGAGTTGTGAAGGCGTCCAATAACTCTTTTTCAGAACGAGCCGAGTACCCAATTTCAAGCCGTGTGATTGTGGAGAGATGTACTTCTCCGGCGCTAATTCTTTGCGCCCAAAGTTTCGCTTGTGGCGAATGGGGCAAGCGAACTAAGGCAGATTTATCGATCAACCAACCATTTAACGCCACGCGCCACGCATAATCTCGTCATCAAGGAGATCTGGCAAAAGTTCGAGCAATGCGGATAAGTGTTGTTCGGTAACCGATTCTGATTTTATAAGCACCTCGCGACTCAGCGCTCTCCTCATCAACTCAACGCGTGAAATACCTAGAGAGGATGCTCTACTTTCAAGAGCATCAATGAGCTCTGGTGAAAGATCCCTGATTAAAACGTCAGCCATTCCGCCTCCCAACCCAGAGTGATATCTTATGATATCACATTTGATTGCGCGCAACCGTGCGCTTCATACAGGAAATACAGACCTGAGAAAGGGTTTTCCCAAGGGTACGCTTGCGCAATGAGCGAAAAGTCAGTCAAGTCCCAACGCCCTCACGATGTAGCGCCTTCGGATGCATTTGCCGATTTTATGCGCACTGGATGGGCGCCATCCGATCTCCATGGTATTTCTGCCGCTCCTGCGGTGACGTGGTGCATTTCCCGGCGTGCAAAATTATCAGCTGCTTACAGTGGCATTCGAGTAATAATTCCGGCAGGTAATTTCAAAGTTCGTTCAAATGATTCTGATTACAACTATCGACCGCACTCTGCATTTGCTTACTACACGGGCGTGCAAGGAGTTGAGGCAACGGCTGACTCTGTGCTTGTGATGGAGCCGAACGACACTGGTCACGACGCCATTCTTTTTATCCATCCTCGATCGACTCGCGACACTGACGCTTTTTATCGAAATGCAAAATATGGCGAACTCTGGGTGGGACGACGATTCACAATTGATGAAGCTCACGCACGTTGGCAGTTGGAAACCCGTCATGTAGATTCTTTGCTGGATTTTCTCAAGGGTAAGCAAGAGACAATTCTGCTTCGCGGTGAAGATACCTCTGTTGACGAGAAAGTCAAAAAGCATGATGGTGAAGCTGCTTTGGTCGAATTTGTTTCAGCGGCTCGCCTCATTAAAGACGATTATGAAATCGAGGAGATGCAACGTGCCTGCGATTCCACCGCTCGTGGCTTCGCCGACATTGTGCGGGTCCTTCCATCGGCAACACAAACTAAGCGAGGCGAGCGCGTGATTGATGCCGCTTTTTATGGTCGCGCGCGAATCGAAGGTAACGAACTGGGTTACAACACGATTGCCGCGGCCGGAGCTCATGCCTGCGTTTTACACTGGATACGTAACGACGGAGAAGTACGAGCCGGTGAATTGATTTTGGTAGATGCTGGCGTCGAGATGGAGTCGTACTACACCGCTGATGTAACGCGAACTCTCCCAGTAAACGGAAAATTCTCACCTGCCCAACGTTCTCTCTATATGTTGGTGATGGAAGCACAGAATGCGGGATTCGCAGCCGTAAAGCCTGGCGCGAAGTTCGCTGACATCAACATTGCTTCGCAGACAGTATTGGCGCAAGGTCTTGCCGACATGGGCGTGCTCACGATCAGCGCTGAAGAATCACTGCGACCTGAAATGGGACTTCACCGACGTTGGACGTTGCACGGCGTTAGCCACATGTTGGGAATGGATGTTCACGACTGTTCCCAAGCTCGAAAAGATCAGTATTCAGAGGGAGTTTTAGAGGTGGGTCACGTACTTACCGTGGAACCTGGCCTCTACATCCAGCCAGATGATGAACTCTTTGCTCCAGAGTTTCGTGGAATCGGAATTCGAATTGAAGATGATGTTGTCGTCACGAAAGATGGATGCAGAATTCTCAGCAACGCGTTACCGCGACACCCCGATGACATCGAGCGCTGGATGGCTGGTTTACTCGGCTAGATGAACCCCAAGCCATGCGGCACTGAGTCCAAGAATGATTGTTAAAAGAAGGTTAAGCGTCACTTCTCTATATTTCTTCAATTCGAAGGCAAGATAGACATCGAGAATGAATGTCGACCACGTCGTAAAAGAACCTGTAAACCCGATTCCTATAAAGGTATGAAAATCATTGGCTGTTCCAATACTTAAACCTAAAATAAAAGATCCAAGAACGTTAATAATGACAATCCCGTATGGATACTTAACGATTCGACGAAGGTACTGATCAAGTAGGAATCTACTCGGTGCCCCGATCGCCGCTCCTAAAACCACCAGAAGCGAGGTCAAGTCTTTACCTTGATAACTCGTCGAGCTAGCGGAATACAAATCGCTACTACAACGGCGCTCAATCCAAGGCTTTCGAATAAATAGCGCGCTCCGCCGCCATCAGGTCCGACCGTTTGAAACGCCAGCGCGCTAAAAGTCGTCAACCCTCCACAAAACCCAGGAAGTAGAAAGTGCCGTAGATTTTCGTTGCCGTGTCGTTCCATCGCGACCATAAAGAAGGATGCAAGGGCCACGCCGAGAGCATTTGCAGCCAAAGTTCCGTTGCGGGATTGGTCAAGAAAATCAGAAAGTCCCAGACGCACGAGGGAGCCGAGGACTCCGCCAGCGGCAACCCAGCGAGCAGAGCGAAGGATAGTTAGGCCTTTTTGTAGAAGCCACGAAGCAATGTCGTGACGACGCTGATGATGACGCTAGCGAATAGCGCCGACCAAAAATCCTTCACATCCAGTGCCGAACTCCAACGACCTGTAAGGGAAAGCATTGCCGCATTAATGACTACAAGAAAGAGACCGAAAGTCACCAGTGTTACTGGGAAAGTCAGGATCTTTACTATGGAGCCAAAGACGGCATTGATCAAACCGAAAAGGAGAGCAACCCAAAGATAGGTTCCAACTTTTCCATTGACTGTGATTCCGGGAACGATAGCTGTAGCAGCCCAGAAGGCGAGTGCGAGTGCGGCCCAACGAAAGAGTAATTGCATGTACTAAACAATACCCTCGCGTTTGAAGATTTTGGAGCCTAACCATGCGAGTGGATCGTATTTCACGTCTACAACGCGCTCTTTCATAGGGATGATGGCGTTATCCGTGATCCGAATGTGCTCTGGGCAAACTTCACTGCAACACTTGGTGATGTTGCACATTCCAAGGCCATGCTCGGTCTGTGCCGTTTGCTTGCGATTGCGCAAGGTGTCCAACGGGTGCATATCGAGTTCAGCGATACGAATAAAGAATCGAGGACCAGCAAAGGACTTTTTATTCTCCTCGTGATCGCGAATTACGTGGCAGGTGTCCTGACATAAGAAACATTCGATGCATTTGCGGAACTCTTGGCTGCGCTCAACATCGACTTGTTCCATTCGAGCTTCGCCCGGTGCCAAATTTGTCGGATGTGCGTAGGCTGGAACTTCCATTGCCTTGCGATAATTAAAAGAAACATCCGTAACCAAGTCTTTAATCACAGGGAAGGCGCGCAAAGGCGTAACGGTGATTGTCTCTTCTTCGGCGAACGAAGAGATTTGTGTCATGCATGCAAGTCGTGGTCGACCGTTGATTTCCATTGAGCACGAACCACATTTACCTGCTTTGCAATTCCAACGAACCGCTAGGTCGCCCATTTGTGTTGCTTGCACACGATGAATGACATCCAGGACTACTTCACCTTCGTTGGCTTCAACGACTACATTCTCGAGGCCTCCATCAGTGGCATTCCCGCGCCAAATGCGCATATTGAGGTTGCGTGCCATTATTTGGATCCGCCTTTCGCAATTTCATCCGCCGTCAAATATTTCTCGAGTTCATGCACGTCAAATAAATCATAAAGTTCTTTAGGAATTGCTGGGAGCGCTTGGGCTCTTACATTTACTTTAGAACCATCAAAACTAGATATGTGGTTAATCTGTCGCCATTTACTATTCATGCCAGGAAAATCATCTCTGGTGTGTCCGCCTCGAGACTCTTCACGAAGAATTGCAGACTTAGCTGTGCTCTCGGCAACTAACAACATGTTGTCTAAATCGAACGCGAGGTGAAAACCAGGATTAAAATGGCGTCCGCCACTTACCGAAACATTTGCACTTCGTTTGCGAATTTCCGCAATCCTTTCGATCGCTTCTTTCAGCTCAGCGCCGGTGCGAACAATTCCAACGAGGTTGTGAGTGATCTCCTGCAACTCTGCGTGAAGTGAATACGAATTCTCCCCACCCACGCGACTAAAGGGCGCTTCAATTCTTTCGGACGCCGCTTTGATAGAACTCTCCCTCACGGGAATTCGATTCGCTTTCTTTGCGTACTCCGAAGCGCCAATTCCTGCTCGACGACCAAAAACCAATAGATCGGAAAGGGAATTTCCGCCCAAACGGTTAGAGCCGTGCATTCCGCCCGCGACCTCACCTGCCGCAAAAAGTCCTGGAACTCCAACTGCAGCAGCGGTATCTGGTTCTACCTCAACACCGCCCATCACATAGTGACATGTTGGACCAACTTCCATCGCCTCTTTAGTGATATCCACTCCTGCTAGTTCAAAGAATTGATGCCACATAGACGGCAGTCGCTTCTTAATGACTTCAGCGCTCAAACGCTTAGAAACATCGAGGAAAACGCCACCATGTTCGGTACCACGACCTGCTTTTACTTCTGAATTGATTGCACGAGCAACCTCATCGCGCGGAAGTAATTCTGGAGGTCGACGATTATTATCCTGATCGAGATACCAACGATCGGCTTCGGCTTCGTTATCGGCGTACTTGTCATTAGTGAGAACTCCGCCCTCTCCACGCACAGATTCCGTCACAAGAATTCCGCGCACGGATGGAGGCCAGACCATTCCAGTTGGATGGAATTGTAAAAATTCCATATCCACAAGGTTCGCGCCGGCTTTTAGAGCAAGGGCATGACCGTCTCCGGTGCCCTCCCAAGAATTTGACGTGATCTTGAAGGTCTTGCCAACTCCACCGGTGGCAATAATGACTGTGGGTGCTTCGAACAAAACCTCGGCACCACTTTCGCGCCAATATCCGTAAACGCCAGCAATTTGACCTTGCTCCTTAAGGATTTCTGTCACCGTAAGTTCGGCAAAAACCTTGATATTGGCTTCCATTGAACCAAACTTTTTTCCATCTTCTTGTTGAAGAGCCACGATCTTTTGTTGCATCGTGCGGATCAGTTCCAATCCAGTGCGATCTCCAACATGTGCAAGGCGTGGATATTCATGTCCTCCGAAGTTACGTTGCGAAATCTTTCCTTCTTTAGTGCGATCAAACAACGCGCCCCAAGTTTCAAGTTCCCAAATGCGATCGGGTGACTCTTTGGCATGAAGTTCGGCCATGCGGTAATGATTGAGAAATTTGCCACCCCGCATCGTGTCTCGAAAGTGCACTTGCCAGTTGTCTTTTTCGTTGACATTGCCCATTGATGCGGCGGCGCCACCTTCGGCCATAACGGTATGCGCCTTACCAAAGAGAGATTTACAAATGATTGCCACCCGAAGGTTTGCCTCGCGCGCTTCAACAGCGGCTCGTAAACCGGCTCCACCTGCTCCGATAACGATTACGTCGTACTCGTGGCGTTCGATAGAAGTCATAGTGAGCGCCCCTTAGAAAAAGAAGAAGTTGGAAATAGAACCGGATGAAACGAGTCGCACATAGAAATCTGCAAATGCAACCCCGAAGAGGGAAATCCAAGCAAAGTTCTGGTGCTTGTGATTAAGAATTGAAACGTAAGTCCAAGCCCTGTACCTGACTGGGTGTTTGGAGAAATTGCGTAGACGGCCACCAATGGTGTGGCGACATGTGTGGCACGAAAGCGAGTAAAGCCACAGGAATGTGGCGTTGGCCAGCAAGACGAGCGAGCCTACTGAGACATGTCCCCAATGCATTTGACCACTTGAATCTGGGCGCCTAAAAGCAAGAACCGCATCGATAGTTAAGAAAACGTTTAAGACTAAACCAGCAAAGAAGAAGTAGCGATGGGAATTCTGAAGAATAAGTGGGGCTCTGGTTTCGCCGGTGTAGGTCTTATGTGGTTCTGCTACTGCGCAAGCTGGTGGTGACATCCAAAAAGAACGGTAGTAACCCTTGCGGTAGTAGTAGCACGTAAGACGAAAGCCCAACGGAAAGAGCAAAATAAAGAGTGAAGGAGAAACCGTCGCACCAAAAATGTGAAGGATCCCTATGGGAGTCCCCACCATCGAAGCACCCTCAACGCACGCTTTGGAAAGACATGGGGAATAGAAAGGTGAAATCAGTGAGTTGGCGCCAGAGAAATAATTGTCATTTTCAAATGCCCGAAAAGTTGCATACACGATGAAGGAGGAAAGAACGAGAACGATAAAAGCTGGCTGTAGCCACCATCTATCCGTTCGAAGGGTCCGCTCAGAAATCTTTGCTCGGTTTGCTGAAAAAACTCCAGACATGGACCATCTCCTTTTGCCGAGGGCTCAATATGTGGCCGAAGGCGCTAGGGAGCAGTTTCGCGCCTCAAAGAGTGGTTGGCTAGGCAATTTCACGATTAAGTGGCTATGAATTGAGCCACATGGGCAAACCCCACGAGCGAACTAAAGAAATAAGAGCGGAGGGCGAGGGATTTGAACCCTCGAAGGTTTCCCTTGCCGGTTTTCAAGACCGGTGCACTCGGCCGCTATGCGAGCCCTCCGCCGCGTAATGTACCCGAAGTAGGGCTTAAGCAGGTAGTTGAAGAAGTTCCTCGATGATCTGAGCGACGCCATCCTCGGCAATATCTGGTGCGACGCTTTTAGCGTGCTTTATTCCATCTGGATGACCATTAGCCATGGCATAAGAGCGTCCTGCCCACTCCAACATAGAAAAATCGTTGGGGTTATCTCCAAAGGCAACACAATCCTTTGCTTCAATGCCAAGACGTGTCGCCAATCTCTCCAAGGTTGCACCTTTTGAAACCCCTAAAGATGAGATCTCAAGTAGTGAGTCATTGGAATTGGAATGGGTCACCGTAACTAAACCTTCAAGAGCAGGTAGCGCAATTGCGAGCATTTCATCTGCACTAATTTCTTGCTCCGAACAACGGGCTAACAATTTCAAAGCGGGTTCAGTAATTTTCGGTTCTATGTGATCAACACCAACATTGTCTAACCCGACATCCCAATGCGGAATATAAGCCTTCTCTCTATGGAAATAGTGGTGGTTTTCGACCGCGAATGAAATCTGTGGGATGAGCTTCCGAAGTCGCTTTACGCTCTCCAATTGTGCCTCAACTGAAAGTAGCCACTCTTCAATAACTTTATCCTCGGCCATGTCATACAGCATTGCTCCATTGCCACAAATGGCACGACCTATTCCAAAGGCCGCCTGTATCTCGGGCATCCATCGTGGTGGCCTTCCGGTCACAAAAAAGATT
This sequence comes from Actinomycetota bacterium, assembly GCA_026392695.1. Taxonomy (GTDB): domain Bacteria; phylum Actinomycetota; class Actinomycetes; order Nanopelagicales; family Nanopelagicaceae; genus QYPT01. The sequence continues at coordinate 18,395 of JAPLBP010000154.1, forward strand.
TCAATACCTAATGAGTGCGCTTTGAGAAAAGCATCAATTGTACGTTGTGAAATATCTCCGTAATGAGCGACGATGGTGCCGTCTAGATCCGATGCGATTAATTTCGGGCGTAAGTTCACACCAACTCGAATCGTGACATTCCTAGGAATGGTTGCAAAGCTGCGGGAACATTTACGGTTCCATCAGCATTTTGATGATTCTCTAAAATTGCCACAATCATTCGCGGAATTGCAACGAGGGTTCCATTAAGAGTCGCAACAGAGGAAACCTCCTGTCCGTCCCTCATTCGAATATTCAAACGTCGAGCTTGGAACTCCGTGCAGTTGGAAGTGCTCGTCACCTCACGGTAAGTGCCTTGTGTCGGTATCCACGCTTCACAATCAAACTTACGAATGGCACTGGAACCTAGATCACCTGACGCAACGTCGATGACTCTAAAAGGGATTTCCATCGCGTTTAAGAAATCTTTCTCCCATTGTAGAAGTTTTTGGTGCTCGGCTTGGGCATCTTCTAAGCGGCAAAAAGTAAACATTTCAACCTTGTCGAATTGGTGAACCCTAATAATGCCTCGAGTGTCTTTTCCATATGTTCCTGCTTCTCTCCGAAAACAAGTGGAATATCCCGCGTAACGTAGTGGCAATTTATTCGCATCAATAATTTCGTCCATGTGGTAGGCCGCCAATGGCACTTCACTCGTACCAACTAAATAGAAATCATCTTTTTCGAGACTAAAAACATTCTCGGCAGCCTGACCAAGAAAGCCAGTTCCCTCCATAGCTGGCGGCTTCACCAAGACTGGAGTAATCATGGGTATGAATCCCGCATGCACCGCGCTAGAAATCGCGTAATTGACTAGAGCAAACTCCAAAAGTGCGCCAACTCCAGTTAAATAATAGAAGCGAGCGCCAGATACCTTCGCTCCTCGTTCCGTATCAATCGCACCTAGTAACTTTCCTAACTCAACATGATCTTTTGGCTCAAAACCATCTTTCGTGAAGTCACGAGGTTCTCCAATGTGTTCCAAGACAACGAAATCAGCCTCACCACCGATGGGGGCATTTGGATCTAACACATTAGAAAGCAGCAAAGTAAGTTCGGCAGATTTAGCTTCTGCCTCTGATCGGCGAGCATCCGCGGATTTAACTAAGGCAGATAAGGCTTTGCCTTTTTCCAAAAGAGCCTGTTTCTCATCTCCGCTCGCCGCTCCCACTGCCTTAGAAAAGATATTTTGTTCTGCGCGTAGAGCCTCAAACTCAACAATTGCTTGTCGTCGTGTTTCGTCCGCTGCGAGTACTTGATCAACAATCGAAGAATCTTCGCCGCGGCCCCGTTGAGAATTACGAACCGTCTCGGGATTTTCGCGAATGAATTTGATATCGATCATACTGCCCGTCCTTGCCGCACGTCGTCGAGCCACTGAGTTGACTCACTAAAAGATGCATCGCTTGAGCGTTCTACTGATGTTGGAGAAGTCTTGTCCGCTCGAGGATATGAACCAAGAAAACGCAAGTCTTCACATATCCGACGCAGACCCGTGAGGGCATCTCCGACTCGTGCGTCATTGATATGTCCTTCTGCATCAATAATGAAATGGTAGTGGCCCAACTCGCGACCTGTTGGTCGACTTTGGATGAAAGTTAGATTTACTCCGCGCACGGAAAACTCAGTCAATACTTCTAGGAGCGCTCCGGCGTGATCGCGTCCAATGAAAGCCGCTAAAGAAGTTCGATCATGTCCCGTAGGAGCCGGGATGAATCCTGGTTTGGAAACCAAAACAAATCGAGTCACAGCCCCGTCATTATCGCCAATATTTGTTGCAATGATTTCAAGACCATAGTGGCTCGCTGCAATCGGCGCTGCGATAGCTGCGTCAAATTCCCCTCGAGAAATCGCCTCAGCTGCTGCCGCAGTAGATGCTGTAGAAATGATTTCTGCATCCGGATAATTTCGAGCGATGTAGGTCCGACATTGTGCCTCAGCATGTGGATGCGTTGCGATGCGAGAGATTTTACTTTCTTGATTTTTTGCCATCAATGCGAAGGTGACAGGTAACGTAACTTCACCTGTGATGATTAGCGGATCTCCTGTTGCAAGTTCGTCCAAAGTGCGGGCTACGACTCCTTCAACTGAATTCTCGATGGGTACCAAAGCGTGGCTGGTTGAACCATCTCGAACCGAATTGAGAGCTGCTGTGACATTTGCGAATGGAATCAACTCATCAGCATCTGTAGTGATTTGACGCAGCGCAGCTTCCGTAAAGGTTCCTATTGGCCCAAGATATGCGAAAGTGCTCATTGGTTAAGAATAGCCGAGGGCTTCGCGTGCGAGCGCCGGCTTATTGGTGATCACGACATCGACACCCACTCGAGCGCAAAAGGCTACGTCAGCTCTCTCATTGACGGTCCATACAAAAACTTTCTTGCCTCGTGATCTCGCAGTGGGCATTAGATCGGGGTTCTTCTTCAATTCTTCAATGCCTGGCCCCCATGTCGGAGCCGAAGAGAAACGCCTCATTATCCGTGATGATTTTGAATCGAGAAGCATCACCGTGTTAAACAATGGGCTTGTTCGCTTAAAGCTTTCAACTGCGGACCAAGAAAAAGACATCATGGAAATATCTATACCTGCTTTATCGATCGCACCTTTTCGTTCGCGAAGCTTTTCCGCCACAGCCTTTTCAATCGCTCGAGTGGTTGGTACTGGGTGCTTCGTCTCGATCAAGAGTCCCTTTTTGTTCAAGATAACAAATTCAAGTAATTCATCCAGTGTGGCGACTTTCGGATAGCGATCTCGTATCTCATTAAATGAAAGATTGGCTATGTCTCCTGTAGCTCCGGCAGTTCGATCCATCGTCGCGTCATGCCACAGAATGATGACTTTGTCTTTAGTTAAGCGAACATCGCATTCAAATCCATCTGCTTTCTGGCGTAAACCTTCTTTATAAGCATCCATAGTGTGTTCTGGTCGATCAGCGGATGCGCCTCGATGGGCATAGACCAAGGGCAATTTCCCTGCTTTCGTCGCTTTGACCATGTACCGAGATTAGCATTTACTCTACCTATAGCAGGCACGAAAATATGAGTAGGGAAGCGAGACGGATGAAGCCGAAGATTCTGTTGGTGGGTATCGATGGGTTAGTCCTATCTACCGCGTTGGATTCAGGTCAGGCGCCATATTTACAATCTTTAAAAAAACGCGGCTATTTCACGGAATTCACTATGGATGTGCCAACACTCTCTGGTCCGGGCTGGTCAACTTTGCTTACTGGATCTACGCACGCTGAACATAAAGTTGGAGATAACAGTTTTATCGGTCATAACTTGTTGCGTCGACCTGATTTGCTCAGCCGTGCGTTTTACCAAGATCAATCAACCACCACTTTCGCCGCGGCTGGATGGCCACCACTGGTAGATCCGGCAGGACCTGGTCCTGTGATTCATCAACGGCGCGAACAACAACTTTCATTTCAGCACCGAGTTATTGTGCGTGACGGGGAAACGCACGGCTATCGTCAAATCGACGCAGAAATTGCGGACGTTGCGATTTATGCGATTTCTCAACATGGTCCTGATGTTAGTTTCATTTATTTTTGTGGTGCCGATGAAGCAGGTCATACACATGGAACTCTCGGTCAGGAATACTTACACGCTATTGCTCGAATTGATGACCATCTACACCGACTTGAAAGCGCGCTTCTTACTCGCACTCAAAATTACAAGGAAGAGTGGTTGCTTGTACTCACAACAGATCATGGACATCTTGATGAAGGTGGCCATGGCGGTGATAGTGATCAAGAAAAGGCTTCCTTCTTAATTGCTGTGGGAATAGGTCGAGGTAACCCAGATTGGAATGAACGGATGGAGCCTCACGATCTTGTGCCGCTGCTTCTTGACGAACGAGCGTAAAAAGCGAACCATTGATAACAGAGAAGAGGTAAATGATGCTCGCCCTTGTAAAGCAATCTAGCGCGGCCGGGCTTCAATTTGTCGAAAAGCCAGAACCAGAAGTTGGTGACTTCGATGTAAAAATAAGGGTTCTACGTACTGGAATCTGTGGAACAGATCTGCACATTCAATCGTGGGATGCATGGGCTGCGAACACAATTAAGGCGCCAATGATTCCAGGTCATGAATTTTATGGAGAAGTTATTGAGGTTGGTGCCCATGTGCGCGATGTAAAAATCGGAGCATTCGTTTCTGGAGAAGGTCACATTGTTTGTGGCAATTGTCGCAACTGCAGGGCAGGACGAAGACAAATGTGCATTCGAACATCTGGCGTTGGAGTGAATCGAGACGGGGCTTTTGCTGAATATGTAGTCATACCTGAGTCAAATGTTTGGGTTCACACCAAGCCTGTTGATCCAGATATTGGAGCTATTTTTGATCCTTTTGGGAATGCGGTTCATACCGCATTGAGTTTCCCGTTAGTTGGCGAAGATGTCCTAATCACCGGCGCTGGCCCAATTGGGCTAATGGCTGCGGCTATCGCACGGCATGTTGGAGCACGTTTCATAGTCGTAACGGATGTCTCACCGGAACGACTCGCTCTTGCCGTCACGATGGGCGCTGATCTCACTGTGAATGTGGCAAAGGAAGAGATTTCAAGTGCTCAAAAGACGTTGGGAATGACAGAGGGTTTCGATATTGGATTTGAAATGTCGGGCAGCGCCCGTGCACTTCCAGAAATGATCAACAATATGAATCACGGTGGTCGGGTCGCAATGTTGGGATTGCCATCAACCGAAATCAACGTTGATTGGGCAAAGATTGTTACTCACATGCTCACCATTAAAGGAATTTACGGACGTGAGATGTTTGAGACCTGGGTAGCAATGAGTGCCATGCTGCAATCAAGTTCAACACTTCGGACTGCACTCTCCTCAGTTATTACGGATCGCTTTCCCGCTACGCAATGGGAGGAAGCCTTCGATGTTGCCCGCCAAGCTAAAGGAGGCAAGGTTGTGTTGAATTGGGAGAATATTCATGTATGAGTCGGTAAGGAATCGATTGAAATCAAATCTCGCAGAAATCGAAGGTTTAGGTTTACTCAAGCGCGAACGCACCATAAGTTCTGCTCAGTCGACTCACATCACTACTGCAGGTAAAGAAGTATTGAATTTTTGTTCTAACAACTATCTAGGATTAGCAAACCATCCTGCAATGATTGAAGCAGCAAAGCAAGCTCTAGATGATCGAGGGTTTGGTCTTGCAAGCGTTCGATTTATTTGTGGGACACAAGACTTACATATTCAACTAGAGAAAGACCTTTCAAATTTCCTGAAACATGATGACGCGATTCTTTTTTCCTCGTGCTTTGACGCTAACGGTGGAATATTCGAAGCACTTTTCAGTGAAGAAGATGCAATTATTTCCGACGCCCTCAACCACGCATCAATAATTGATGGGATTCGTCTTAGTAAAGCCGCGCGTTTTCGATACGCGAATCGAGATATGAAAGATTTGGAAGTCCAACTTGTGGCTGCGAAATCCGCTCGTCAAAAAGTTATTGTTACCGATGGGGTTTTTTCCATGGACGGATTTATCGCCCCTTTAAAGGAGATCTGCGATTTAGCTGATAAATATGGCGCTCTCGTTATGGTTGATGATTCTCACGCGGTTGGCTTTATGGGCGTGCATGGCCGTGGGACTCCTGAATATGCCGGCGTGGAAGATCGCGTCGACATTCTTACTGGAACTTTTGGAAAAGCGTTGGGTGGCGCGGCTGGAGGTTACGTCTGTTCTCATTCTGAAATTGTCCAGTTTTTGCGCCAAAAGGCGCGTCCTTACCTTTTTTCTAACTCTCTTCCTCCGATGATTGCCGCCGCTAGCATCGCCGCTTTGGATCTTCTTGAAAAAAGCGCATCGCTTCGAGTCCAATTACACGCCAACGCAGCTCATTTTCGATCCCGTATGCAAGAAGAAGGATTTGACCTTCTTTCAGGTGAACACCCGATTGTTGCTGTGATGTTTGGTGAAGCAATCTTGGCAAGTGCAATGGCTGAGCGAATTCTTAAAGAAGGGGTGTATGTCGTTGCCTTCAGTTATCCCGTCGTCCCGCAAGGAAAGGCACGGATCCGCGTACAACTTTCCGCGCTTCATACCTTGGAAGATATTGAGACTTGTGTAAGTGCATTTGTACGTGCGCGAGAAGGGATTTGAACCCTCACACCCTTGCGAGTACACGGACCTGAACCGTGCGCGTCTGCCGTTCCGCCACTCACGCCTGTTGAGACCGAGATTAGCACCATTAGGCTTGGGCAATAAATAATGGATCACAAAGGGGGTTGGCAATGAGTAGCGCTTTTTCTATTGCCGCCCGTTCTGTGACCGGTTTGGTGAGATCTGGTAATGAAGATAGCGCCCTTCTTCATTCGCACCTTGTAGCAGTCGCAGATGGAATGGGTGGGCATGTGGGAGGAGAAATTGCTTCGTCTCTTGCGATTAAAGTGATCGGCCGACTGGCCCCGTTAGTGGCTTCCGTAGATGTTGATTCCGTTGAAGATCTACTTTTGAATTCTCTGGACAGCGTGAATGAAGAAATTGCTCGCGTGGTGGAAGAAGATAGTGATCTCGCTGGTATGGGAACAACCTTGACTACTTTGGCTCTCTACTCGGTTAAGCAAAAAGATTATGTAGCCATACTTCATGTCGGGGACTCGCGTTGTTATCGCCTACGTGGTGCAACTCTTACGCAGTTGAGCCATGACCACACAGTTTTGCAAGAATTGTTAGACCAAGGAAAAGTAAGTGCGGAAGAAGCCCAGGACCATCCGCAAAAATCTTTCTTAACACAAGCACTTATGGGTGAAGATAGAAATACTCCAATGCTTACTGTCTTTGAAGTCAAAGAGAATGATCGGTTTCTTTTATGTAGCGACGGGCTTTGTGGTGTCGTGAGCGAAAAAACTATTAAAGAGGGTTTGAAAATTACCAACAAAGATGAAGCGCTGAGCTTCTTAATTGATTCCGCCTTCAGCCAAGGTGCTCCAGACAACGTAACTGTCATTGTTGCAGATATTGGTTCTGGCGTAGATGAAGTTCCAGCAACGTATCTAGGAGCTGCACTTCATGAGTAAATTATTGGGTGGTCGCTACAAACTCGGTGAAATGATTGGTACTGGGGGAATGGCAGATGTTTATATCGCCGACGACCAGCGACTCTCGCGCAAGGTTGCTATCAAAGTTCTACGAAGTGATTTGGCGCGAGACCCTTCGTTTGTTTCACGTTTTCGTAAAGAAGCCCTCGCTGCTGCAGGTCTTAATCACCCAGGTATTGTCGCGGTTTACGATTCCGGCGAAGAACCAGCTCCTTATATTGTTATGGAGTTAGTTTCTGGTCACACATTAAGAGAAATACTTCATACGGGCGAGCGAATGCCTTTAGACCGTGTACTTGAAATTGGAGAGGGAATTCTCACTGCACTTGCCTACTCCCACGAATCTGGAATTGTTCACCGGGACATAAAACCGGCGAACGTTATGATCACAGATCAAGGCGTGGTTAAGGTGATGGATTTTGGTATCGCGCGAGCACTCGACGATTTTGGCGCGACGCTCACCAATACATGGAATGTGGTTGGAACCGCTCAGTACCTCTCGCCAGAACAAGCGATGGGGGAAGTCGCTGATTATCGAAGCGATATTTATTCAGTGGGATGTCTTCTTTATGAAGTTTTGTTAGGTCGCCCTCCATATACAGGTGAGACGCCCGTGTCTATTGCTTTTCAGCACGTATCAGGTAATTTCACTGAGCCTAAAATTCTCTATCCTGGCATTCCTGAAGGACTGAACGTTTTATTGTCCGTAGCATTGGCCAAACGCGCAGAAGATCGATATCAAAGCGCGGGAGACATGTTGAGTGACGTGAAGAAAATACGCGCCGGCCGTTCTGTTGCAACGAAAATTGCTAGAAGACCAATAAAACTTCGTAAGATTTTTTCGGCCCTTCTTGCTCTTGTCGTTGTCGGTGGAGTTATTGGTGGTGGACTTTATGCCACAAAGAAGACACAAGGAAAAATTCTTGTAAAGATTCCAAATGTTGTGGGCTTAACTCAAAGTGATGCGGAGGCTCTCTTAAGTGGTTTTGTAATCACTATTCAGCGCGCGCATAATCCGCTCATTCCTAAAGATCGAGTTGCAAGTCAACTTCCTCTTGCGACCTCGGAAGTGCTTAATAAAACAGGAGTCACTTTGACTCTCTCTGATGGTCCAGGAGACTCCACTATTCCGATTGATCTCGTTGGAAAGTCACTTATTGATGCTCGAACTGCGCTCACTGCGGTTGGACTCGTAGTCGCTCAAACCCAAGCAATTGCTTCAGATAAACCTCAAGGAACAGTCCTCAGCGTCACCCCTGCGGGTGGATCCACCATTGCTTCTGGGAGCGGAGTAATTCTTCAAATTGCTAGTGGAGATATTGAAGTGCCTTCTTTATTAGGTTTAGGTGAGATACAAGCACGAACAATCCTTACTCAAGCTGGATTTTTAGTTCAACTCATTGATGCAGTTGATCCGACTCAAACAGTGGGCGTAGTGGTTGCTCAGGCTCCGGATCCCGGAACTACACACACAATTGGTTCTTCTGTAACGATCACGGTCAACCGAGCGCCGACCTCGCCGACCCCAACACCGACTATTTCCGACTCTGCCTCGCCCACGCCTTAATTACTTTTGCCCACCACTGGCGATAAACCAATCGCTTTTCTTAGTGCGCTCTCGTCCCCACACTCTCTTAACCAATTAGCAAGTAAGTGATGGCCGTGCTCCGTTAGGACTGACTCGGGATGAAACTGAACTCCTTCAATAAGTAAATTTTTATGGCGAAGAGACATGACGACCCCGGATGCTGTCTCTCCTGTAACTTCTAGCTCTGAAGGAATTGATTGCGCCTCCACTGCTAGAGAGTGGTAGCGAGTTGCTGTAAACGGGGAAGGGATGTCAGCCAAGATACCAACTCCGCGATGAAAAACTTCGGAAGTTTTTCCGTGAAGCAATTCGGGGGCCTGCGACACGACCGCACCGAAAGCAACTGCAATTGCTTGATGACCTAAACACACTCCAAATAAAGGAATGTCGTGGGCCGCGCAGTAACGAACCATCTCAACACTCACACCCGCTCGCTCAGGAGTTCCGGGACCAGGTGAAATTAGGACCCCGTCGTACAGATCGGCCTCCTCCACACGAATCGCGTCATTTCGAACGACCGTACATTCAGCCCCCAGTTGGGCCAAATACTGCACGAGGTTAAAAACGAAGGAGTCATAGTTATCAATGACAAGAATTTTTCTGGCGGGCATAAGGCTTATCCTCTCGCATTGAGGAGCGCTCTCGCCCGTGTTACCCTCGCCTATGCCTAAATCAAAGCTTCGAAAAAAAGTTAAGAAGGTCATTCCGGCTCAGGAATTGCATCCTGTTGCTGCTCCGACTGAGAGCCCTCGATGGCTGGCCCCTGTGATGGTGGGTTCCTTTTTGGCCGGTTTGATCTGGATCGTCATTTTTTATGTCACTTCAACAAGTTATCCCGTCCCGAATATTGGGGCTTGGAATATGGTCATTGGTTTTGGATTCATTGGCGTGGGATTCTCCCTTGCCACAAAATGGCGCTGATTCCTTATTAATAGGTACTAATTACACGTGTGTAACTCTCCACAGTGTGGAAAACTCCTGTGGATAAGTTATCTACGTTTTGCTACCTGTAAAAACACCCAAGAGGTCACGGCTCCACCTAAGAGACCGCCCAAATGGGCATGCCAATCTACATTCGGCACTATAAAACTGATGGCAAAGTTAATTCCGAGGATGACGTAAATACTCCGAACATCGGCGCCCATTCTCTTTCCGGCAACCGCAAAGGCTCCAAAGAGTCCGAATAGCGCCCCTGACGCACCGACCGAGGGTTGATTTACGGCGTTAAAGAGGAGAGATGCCACAGAACCAGTCACCAGAGAAATCATGAAGATGGTGATGAACCGTCCCCGACCGAAAGATGCCTCCAGTGGATTTCCAAGAACTAGTAGCGCGTACATGTTGAAACCCAAATGCATAAGGCCTCCATGTACCAGAGCGACTGTGAGAATTCGATACCACTCACCTGCGCCCACTCCATGGACAACACCATCGCTCAAGATAGCTTTGTTGATAAGAAATAGATTTTCTTGCAACCCAGGTCGGACAAGGGTCAACAAATAAAAACCGCAAATGATCGTGATGAGTGAGGTAGTCGTATTTCTCTTCATCGCACTTCTCACTTACTTCGAGCTAAATTATCTTTGGAGAAATTATGAAAGAGTGACGGAGTTGATCGTAATCGCTGTAGAAGGGCGATCTTGACCGTCAGTCTTTGCTGCTGCAATCGCATCAACAACTTTCTGGCTAGCAGCGTCTTTTACTTCACCGAAAATCGTGTGTTTACGATTCAACCATGTGGTTGGGGCAACGGTAATAAAGAATTGAGAACCGTTGGTTCCTGGGCCTGAATTGGCCATCGCGAGAATGTATGGGCGATCAAAAACTAACTCTCCGTGAAATTCATCAGCAAAGCGATAACCAGGACCACCTGTTCCGCGACCAAGGGGATCTCCACCTTGAATCATGAAACCTGAAATGACACGGTGAAAAACTGTGTTGTCGTAGAGGTTCGCGGTCGACTTTTCACCCGTTCGAGGATCCGTCCACTCGCGAGCGCCGCTGGCTAACTCCACGAAGTTGGCAACGGTTTTAGGTGCGTGATTAGGAAACAACTCAATGACGATGTCGCCAAGAGATGTGTGCAGGGTCGCGCTGTTTACGGTTGTTGTCATGTGGAGACTAGGGGAATCGAACCCCTAACCCCCGCCTTGCAAAGGCGGTGCTCTACCAATTGAGCTAAGTCCCCGTGGTTAACGGGAGTGGGCCTTGGAGGACTTGAACCTCCGACCTCTTCCTTATCAGGGAAGCGCTCTAACCAGGCTGAGCTAAAGGCCCGAAAACCTGCGTAAGGCTACAGGTAATTAGAGTAAGACCCAAAACGAGCTAAAACTTTCACAGACCTAAACCTCGGTAGGTTCACTGTTCTGCTCTGCTTCAGCGTTCTTCGTGACAGAGAGTACCTGAACTCCCTCGGCCAAATTGACCAATTTCACGCCCATGGAATCACGACCAGTTTGGCGTACCTCACCGGCTGGAGTCCTCATGACAGTTCCTGCGGATGTAATCGCTAGAACTTCATCCTCATTCTTGATCACAAGGGCGCTGACCAAAGAACCTCGGGAATCAGTATCGATTTTGGCTGCTTTTATGCCTATTCCGCCTCGGCCTTGCAGGCGATATTCCTCAAGCGGAGTCTTCTTACCGTACCCGCCGTCGGTAGCGGTAAAGACGAAGAGTTGAGAATCGGAAGAATTAATGCGCGCCATTGTGAGGAGTTCATCTCCCTCACGGAACTTCATGCCGATAACTCCACTTGTAGATCGTCCCATTGGTCGAAGGGTGGAGTCATCCGAAGCAAAACGTGAAGACATTCCCTTTTTTGAAACTAGAAGAAGTTCATCGTCCTCGTGAACCAAGGTCGCGCTAACAACTTCGTCACCTTCGCGCAATGTAATAGCGATCAAGCCTCCTGCTCGTGGTGAATCGTATTCACTCAATGGAGTTTTTTTGACGAGGCCATTTTTTGTCGCGAGAACTAAATACGGCTCGACTTCATAATTCTTCACAGAAAGAACTTGAGCAATAGTCTCATCTGGTTTGAAAGCCATCAGATTAGCAACATGCTGACCACGTGCATCTCGCCCAGAATCAGGAAGTTCATGAACTTTACTTCGGTAAACCCTTCCTTGATTGGTAAAGAAGAGTAGCCAATCGTGTGTTGAAGCAACAAAGAAATGATCAACTACATCGTCCTGTTTCAAAGATGCTCCACGAACGCCTTTACCGCCACGTTTTTGTGATCGGTAGAGGTCTGCACGAGTTCTCTTGGCATAACCAGTATGAGTGATGGTCACAACCGCATCTTGATCCGGAATCAAGTCTTCGGCTGAAAAATCACCTTCACTTGCAACAATTTGTGTTCGTCGGTCATCGCCATATTTAACAACCAATTCAGCAAGCTCAACTCTAATTATTTCACGCTGCTTTTCTTCGCTGCCCAATATTGCAGTGAGTTCAACAATGTCAGCCATGAGACCGTCATACTCGTCGTTAATCTTTTGACGTTCAAGGGCAGCAATTCTGCGAAGCTGCATATCCAAAATCGCGTTGGCTTGGATTTCATCAACATCCAATAATTTCATTAAGCCTGTGCGTGCTTCTTCGGGAGTAGAGCTCGCACGGATTAAAGCGATTACCGCATCTAGAGCATCGAGGGCTTTGAGGTAGCCACGCAAAATATGAGCACGGCGCTCTTTTTCGGCCAACCTGTATTTCGTCCGTCGGACAATCACTTCAACTTGGTGCTCGATGTAATAGCGAACAAACTCATCGAGGCGAAGTGTGCGAGGAACTCCATCAACCAACGCAAGCATGTTGGCGCCGAAGGTGTCTTGAAGTTGTGTCTGCTTGTAAAGATTATTGAGCACGACTTTTGGAATCGCGTCGTTACGCAAAACGATTACGAGGCGTTGGCCGAGACGCTCATTTCCTTCATCGCGAACATCTGAAATTCCTTTTATCTTTCCGTCTTTTACGAGTTCAGCGATTTTCAAGGCTAAATTATCTGGGTTCACTTGATAGGGAAGCTCTGTAATCACCAAACATGTTCGCTTATTAATCTCTTCAATGAGGACCACGGCACGCATAGTTATTGAGCCGCGACCGGTCCGATAGGCACTTTCAATACCAGTGCGACCAACTATGAGGCCACGTGTTGGAAAGTCCGGCCCTTTAACAATTTTGAGAAGTTGGTTGAGAAGCTCTTCCGATTTTGCTTCCGGGTGAGCCAACGCCCACGCCACACCTTCAGCAATTTCGCGAAGGTTGTGTGGGGGGATATTTGTGGCCATACCAACAGCAATGCCCGCACTTCCGTTGACAAGAAGATTTGGAAAACGACTCGGTAGGACATCTGGTTCAGACGAGCGACCATCGTAGTTAGGTGAGAAATTAACCGTATCTTCATCAATGTCGCGCATCATCTCCATCGCCATCGGAGAAAGACGTGCTTCTGTGTAACGCATCGCGGCCGCTGGATCGTTTCCTGGAGAACCAAAGTTTCCATTGCCGTCCACTAATGGATAACGCAATGACCAAGTTTGGGCGAGACGAACTACTGTGTCATAAATTGCTGTATCGCCGTGTGGGTGATATTTACCCATAACGTCACCGACGATACGTGAGGACTTGTAGTAGCCCTTATCAGGTCGGTAGCCGCCATCAAACATGGCATAAAGAACACGTCTATGAACAGGCTTTAAACCGTCACGAATATCAGGAAGGGCTCGACCGACGATAACGCTCATGGCGTAATCGAGATATGAGCGTGCCATCTCCACCTGGAGATCGACAATCTCTATCCGATCAAAGTCCTTCTTGAGCTCGTCCATTACCAGCCTGCCTTTTCTTATTTAAATATCTAGGAAACGAACATCTTTGGCGTTACGTTGAATGAAAAGTCTTCGTTGTTCAACATCTTCTCCCATTAGCACAGAGAAAAGATCGTCTGCCGCCGCGGCATCATCTAACCCGACTTTGATTAGGACTCGATGCAATGGATCCATGGTTGTGTCCCAAAGTTCCTTGGCAGGCATTTCCCCCAAGCCTTTAAATCGTTGTATTCCGTCTTCCTTTGGAAGTCTCTTTCCTGCGTCAACTCCGAGTTTGATAAAGCCGTCTCGCTCGCGATCAGAGAACGCATACTGAACAGGCTCTTTGCCGCCCCACTTCAATTTATAAAGTGGTGGTTGGGCAAGATAAACATATCCTTGCTCGATTAACGGCCTCATAAAACGAAATAGAAGTGTGAGAAGCAATGTTCGGATGTGTTGTCCATCTACGTCAGCATCGGCCATCAAAATAATCTTGTGATAGCGCAATTTCGCTATATCAAATTCATCATGCACGCCTGTGCCAAGAGCAGTAATTAACGCTTGTACTTCGTTATTTTGAAGTACCCGGTCGATTCTTGCTTTTTCAACATTAAGAATTTTTCCTCTAATTGGAAGCACTGCTTGATAGCGCGAATCTCGTCCACCTTTTGTGGAACCGCCTGCTGAATCACCTTCAACAATATAGAGTTCACATTTTTCTGGCTCAGTCCATTGGCAATCGGCCAATTTTCCAGGCATTCCTCTTCCTTCTAGTAAACCTTTTCTGTTTCGTGATAGATCACGAGCTTTGCGAGCGGCTACTCTCGCGGCCGCAGCATCAATACTCTTTCGAAGAATGTCTTTGCCTTCAGTTGGGTTTTGTTCGAACCACGCAGTCAATTCTTCGTTAATCGCTTTTTGGGTGAAGGATTTTGCTTCTGTATTCCCAAGTTTTGTCTTTGTTTGACCTTCGAATTGCGGCTCAGCAAGTTTTATCGAGACAATCGCAGTTAAGCCTTCGCGGCAATCATCGCCTGTTAGCCGATCTTCTTTCTTGCGGATAAAACCCCATTCTTCACCAAACTTATTTACTATCGACGTGAGGGCAGTTCTAAAACCTTCCTCATGTGTTCCACCTTCTTGTGTGTTGATCGTGTTAGCAAATGTATAAACAGATTCGGAAAAACCTGCGTTCCACTGCATCGCAATTTCAAGAGACATTTTGTTTTTATCTTCTGTCGCCGAAAAAGCAATAATGGATTTATGTGTTTCCCCGCGTGTTAAATTCAAATGGCGAACAAAATCCGAGATACCACCTTCGTAGTGATAGCGAATATGAAGTGCTTCACCTTTATCGTCAACGTGGCCGGGTCTTTCATCGCGAAGAGTAATCGTGAGACCACTGTTTAGAAATGCCATTTCACGCAATCGAGTGGAGAGAACCTCGAAAGAGAAGTCGGTAGTTTCAAAAATTTCAGTGGACGGCCAAAATCTTACGGTTGTTCCACTGAGAGTAGAGGGAGCCATTTGTCGTACAGGCGTTGTTGGTACGCCCAATTTGTAATCTTGTTCCCATACAAAGCCGTCGCGTTGCACGACAACTGAGAGATCAGTACTTAGGGCGTTTACAACCGAAATTCCTACGCCGTGAAGCCCCCCGGAGACTGAATAGCCCCCGTCGCCAAATTTTCCACCGGCGTGTAGAACGGTCATAACAATTTCAAGTGCGGGTTTTTTCTCCACAGGATGCATATCCACGGGGATGCCTCGACCGTTATCAACAACCTGGACGCTCCCGTCCACCATGAGGGTTACGTTAATTTCATTGCAATAGCCAGCTAGGGCCTCATCAACAGAGTTATCGACGACTTCATAAACGAGGTGATGAAGGCCCCTCTCGCCTGTTGAGCCGATATACATTCCAGGGCGCTTCCGAACCGCCTCCAAGCCTTCAAGGACTGTGATTGAGCTGGCGTTGTAACTACCTGCTTTTGCCGGCACTAGAGCCCCTTTTCCGCGTTCGAAGTGCTGTGTAAAACCCGACTTTGAAATATTCTCTACTTTGGAAGAGGCCTTTAGGAGCCATTTAGGGATGTTATCCCTAAAATTCCTTTCGTATCTTAGCGTGAAATTGAAATCTTTGTGGCGCGGATAAGCCTTAGAGGCGGCATTGGGGGCAGGAAATAAGCAGGGGTGAAGGTTCCTATTGGGAGAGGGACTTAAAAAGTCCCTTTCAGCCGTATGTGTCTCGAGGGCCTTTTGCCCCACGGATTGTTCGAAGGCCTTTTTTCCAGGTGGGGCCTTGCGGGCCAATAATTGAAATTGCCTCCACAAGAACCCCTGGGGCGCTCTTTTGAATACTGGCTAGAAGGTCGTTGGTCACGATTCGGAGCTGGACCGCCCACGCGGTAGACGAAGTCTGGATGGTCAGCACCCCATCAAGTATTGAAATGGGGGTGGTGTGTGAGGCGATCTCATCACCAACAACGGATGGCCATAAAGAGAAGAGGTTTCCTTCTGCAACTCCAGCAGACCAATCGCGTTGATCGACCAGTTCGGCGAGGATATTTCCTAAAAGTTGTGGGTCTCCGGCAGGCGTCTCTCTTTCTTTCACAACCTTCTTATTTGTTTTCCTACCGGTTTGAAAAGAACGAAAAATTTCAAGAGCTAAATCTTTCTTAGCCATTATTTCTTTCCCTCCACAACTTTTCCGAAAAGCACATAACGTCGTTCTGTCTCAAGCCCGTCAGGAAGGTCGCTCTCTACGGCAGTAGTGATAATTGTTTGCTCTGCTGTTCGTGTTGCCTCCACCAATTGAATGCGTCTTTTTGTATCAAGTTCGGCGAAAATATCATCAAGAATTAGAATTGGCTCTAACCCTTCACTCCTTAAAAGTTTGAAAGCTCCAAGACGAAGAGAGATCGCGAACGACCAGGACTCCCCGTGGCTCGCATAACCTTTCGCGGGGAACTCTCCTAAATTAAGCAATAGATCATCTCTGTGTGGACCAAGTAAAGTCACACCTCTCTCAATCTCTTGATATTGAACTTCAATTAAACGCTGTGAAAGATGTTCTAAGTTGGTGTTGAAATCGTTAGTTAACCCTAAAGTCGACGAGCGGTAGGAAATAGTCGCTTTCTTTGCCTCATTCAAATTTTTGTAACTCTCCTCTACCCAAGGGTTGAGGGCCTCACACAACTTTATCCTCTCTGTTGTGAGCTTGGCAGCTAAAGTTAAAAATTGCTCATTCCATGGTGTTAAAGCACTTTGAGGCGCTCTTGTTTTAAGAAGAACATTTCGTTGTTTCACTACTCTGTCGTAGTCAGTAATAACTCCAGCTAATCTGGGTGAACGCGTAATAAGTAAACGGTCAAGAAAATTGCGGCGTTCGTTCGGATCTCCTCGAACGAGATCTAGATCTTCTGGAGAAAAATATACTGTTTGACAAGCTCCGAGAATCTCTCTTTGGCTTCGAACCGGGTTTTGGTTCAACCGAGCACGATTTGCTTTCGAAATATTTATTTCAAGATCTACTTGCAGAGCTCTTTCATCTTTGATTATTTCAGCCCTAATAATGGCTTGTGTGTTTCCGAGAAGAATAAGCGGTTGATTTTGAGAGGTTCTATGGGAGCTAAGAAAAGAAAGGTAGATGATTGCCTCGGCAATATTCGTCTTTCCTGACCCGTTGTCTCCAATAAAGGTGGTCGTACCTTTATTAAGTATTAGGTCTAGTTGTGCGTACGACCTAAAATTCGTTAGCGATAGTTGATTTATACGCATTCATTTACGAGGCGTAGCGCATCGGCATTAATAGATAACGGTAATTTTCAATCGCCTCACCATCTCGTTCTGTTTTACCAGTGAGAATTGCTGGCTTATTAGATCCAGTAAATGAAATTTGAACAAATGGTGTGCCTACAGCTTGTAGCCCATCGGCGAGAAAAACAGGATTGAAAGCGATTGTGATCGGTTCTCCAGTGAGTGAGATCTCAAGTGCTTCTGTCGCTTGCGCGTCTTCACCTGCTCCGGCCTCTAGCTCGAGTGTTGAGTCAGAAAAAGACAAGCGTAGTGGAACAGTTTTATCGGTTACGAGAGCAACCCTTCGGACGGAATCTAGAAAGGGTGCAACTTCGACAACAACAGTTGTAGAAATCGTTTGAGGGAGGAGGTGTCGGTAAGGAGGAAATGTTCCGTCTAACATCCGTGATGTCATTGATTTTCCATCGCTAATAAATCCAGCTAAACGATCGTTTGATGTTTGTGGAGTTAACGAAATTGAGACACTTTTTGTTCCAGTGAGTGATTTTGTGGCCTCAGCCAACGTTCGTGCTCTTAATAAAGCTGAAGTTTCCAAATTAGGTTGCGTCGCTTGCCATTGAACTTCTCGCACCGCTAGTCGATAACGATCTGTTGCAGCCAAAGTAATCGTGTCTTGATTAATGTCTACGTGAATCCCGGTCAAAGTTGGAAGCGAGTCATCCCTTCCTGCGGCAATAGCAACTTGAGCGACTGCGGTTGCAAAAACGTCGCTAGGTATAACTCCAGTTGTTTCTGGTAACTCAGGTAGATTGGGGTAGTCGTTTAAAGAAAGCGTTGGAAGTGTGAATTTCGCTGTACCTGATGTCACTAAAACACGTGAACCATCTAATTGCACGGTGACGCTCTTATTGGGAAGCGAGCGCGATATCTCAGCTAAAAGTTTTCCCGGTACTAAAACTTGGCCGGTTTGCGCAACATCGGCAGAAAAGTGAACCTTGCTGGATGTCTCTAAATCTGAACCTGACAAAAACACTTCGTTGTTTTCTACATTAATAACTATTCCTAAAAGCGCAGTCATAATCGGTCGGTTAGATAAACTTCGCGAAACCCAATTAACCGCATCAGCTAAAACATGTTGTTCGACGGTAAATTTCACGCCGCACCTCTCATCACTGTTATTAGTGCGCAACCCTCATTCTGAGAAGTGCCTGATTTCAAGTCTTCCATATTGTTCTCCACCCGTATCCTTTTAATACTTATAAGTAGTAGTAGTAACTAGAGGGTTTCCTGTGGGTAAACCGCAAAAACCCTGCTGAAAACGGAGTTTCCTTTTTTTCACCTGTTCACAAACCCCTTACTTTGCGGGATAACTCCCTTTCCCTTCTCTGTTAAAACTTCCACGTAAAAGATTGAGCCCTATTTATTAACAAATCGGAACCAATAAAACCCATATTTTCAAACTTATCCACAACTTCTACACAACCTGGGGGTAAATACCCCCAATTCGGACAAATTTACCCATTTTTAGCGTGTTGCCGGATTCTGTTAGTTAATTCAGTAACTTGGTTGTAGATAGAACGACGCTCAGCCATAAGTTGGCGGATTTTGCGATCAGCGTGCATAACTGTGGTGTGGTCCCTCCCACCAAAAAGCTGTCCAATTTTAGGAAGGGAGAGTTCGGTTAACTCACGGCATAAGTACATCGCGATCTGGCGGGCGTTAACCAAAACCCTAGATCGTGAAGTACCGCATAAGTCGTCCAAAGTGAGACTGAAGTAGGCGGCTGTTTGAGCCATGATCGTGGCGCTCGTAATCTCTAGCGGTGTCTCTGTTGGAATGAGGTCTTTAAGGACGATTTCAGCAAGGGACAAATCCACCCCTTGTCGGTTAAGGCTGGCAAAAGCGGTAACCCGAATCAACGCTCCTTCGAGTTCGCGGATATTGGTTGAGATCTTGCTCGCGATGTACTCCAGAACATCATCAGGGGCATTCAATTTATCTTGAGCCGCTTTTTTACGAAGGATTGCAATACGTGTTTCAAGCTCCGGGGGTTGAATGTCGGTAATTAAACCCCACTCAAAACGGCTCCTTAAACGATCCTCCAAGGTGGTTAATTGCTTTGGAGGCCGATCACTAGAAATAACAATTTGTTTATTAGCGTTATACAACGTGTTAAATGTATGAAAGAACTCTTCTTGTGTTCTTTCTTTGTTTTCTAGAAATTGAATATCATCAACTAAAAGTATGTCTAAATCGCGGTAACGACGCTGAAAAACAGAGGCTTTATCATCGCGAATTGAGTTAATAAAGTCATTTGTGAACTCTTCACTCGAAACGTAACGAACTCTCACATTGCTGTACAACTCTTTTGCGTACGCCCCAATTGCGTGGAGAAGGTGTGTTTTTCCCAAACCAGACTCCCCGTAAATAAAAAGAGGGTTATAAGCCTTCGCCGGCGCTTCTGCCACTGCCACCGCCGCAGCGTGAGCAAAACGGTTTGATGCTCCGATAACAAAAGTCTCAAAAATATAACGTGGATTGAGTTGTGAGACTTCCAAATTTTTTGAATTAGAAGAATCAGGTCTTCCTGTGCCAGATTTTGGTGCAACAAACTCAATATCAATTTCTCCAACGACAGGGCTTGTGACCTCTAGTGATTCATCCACCGTGACAGCAATATTTGTCTTCTCGGTAAGTTCACGAGAGAGGATTTCACTTACGGTATTTCGGAGTCGCGTTTCCAGAACGTCTTTAGCGAAAGCGTTCGGGGCCGCAATGAGCAAAGTTGTGGATCCGTTGCCCTGGAGCAGACCCAGAGGCTTAGTAAGGGCAAGGAATGCACGATGGGCTGGGGTATCAATCTCCACATTCGAGATGACGCGAACCCATAAATCAGCCAATTCCACTTCAGTGAGCCCCATGACAACCTCTCAAAAGATATACACAACGTTATCCACAGGCTGTGGTCTAAACCTGAGGTTGAGCGTCTCAACTAGCCTCTAATGGCTAGAAACCCACCCAACCTGTGGATGATGTTGGAAAACTAGAGGTCTTTTGGAAGAAAAGCAAGTAGTTATCCACAAGACCACCCCTCGAAAGGCAATATCACAGCCCCAAAAGGGATTTCTTCAGTTTGACCCTCTTCACCCCTGACCTCTACCGTTGCCTCTTCATTCTCAATTAATCGAATTTTTAGGTTTTTTCAAGGAGTTCTTCATGACTAAACGCACCTTCCAGCCGAATGTACGTCGGCGAGCGAAGAAGCATGGCTTTCGTGCCCGCATGGCAACACGCGCCGGCCGAGCTGTACTTTCGGCCCGTCGTGCTAAAGGTCGCGCTCGAATCTCGGCGTAACCCTTTCTCGTGCTACCACGAAGTGCACGCCTAACATCACCCAATGATTTTTCTCGAACAACAAAGAGTGGTTTTAGGTTTACTTCATCATCCTTGGTGACTTATTTGTATCTAACAGGGGAAAATACTCCTGCCCGAGCGGGATTGATTATTAGCAAAAGTACCGGGGGCTCAGTCGTTCGCCATGCAGTTGCTCGTCAATTACGTCATGGCTTACGCGCTCACTTAGAAACTCTTCCCAAAGGTGCACTTATTGTTGTGCGCACCCTTCCATCAACAAATCGTTCCGGACTTCAAAAAGAACTTTCAAAAGTTATACCTCAACTCCTGAGCAAATCTAAGGTTTCGCAATGAGAGCTTTAATCACTGCACCGATAAAAATTTATCAAAAATGGATCTCTCCAATGTTTCCGGCTCGATGTAAGTACTACCCATCGTGTTCCTCATATGCAGTAACGGCGATTACAACGTACGGGATTAAAGGAATATTTATGGCGTTTTGGCGTTTGCTTCGGTGCAACCCTTGGTCGCACGGCGGAGTTGACTATGTAAAACCAAGAAACAGTTCATTTCTAAGTGAGGGCGTTACTCAATGAGCACCATACTAAATCCCTTATATATCGCTGTTTCTTGGGTGATTATTACGATTCACAAAGCCGTATCACCGATTTTCTCGCCGGACAGCGGTATCTCATGGGCCCTTTCAATTATTGGGCTAGTGATTCTTATTCGGATTCTCCTTATTCCACTTTTTGTGAAACAGATCAAGAGCCAAAGGGCACTTACAGCGCTCCAACCGCATCTCAAAGCAATTCAAACAAAACACAAAGATGATCGTCAGAAGCAATCAGAAGAAATGATGAAGCTCTACAAAGAGCACAAAACAAATCCACTTGCTTCTTGCTTTCCAATCCTTGCGCAGGCGCCAATCTTCTTTGCTTTATTTACCGTTCTTAATGGAATTGGTAAGAACCCCCCAACTGCCCACGGAGTGCTTACTCAAGCGGATGTAAATAATGCCGCGCATGCTACGATTTTCGGCGCGAGAATTTCTGCAACTTTCCTCGGTTCAACCGATGGATCAGTGAAGCTAGTTACAATTCTTCTTATCGCTTTTATGTCGATCACAACCTTTACGACGCAACGACAGTTGATGGTTAAAGGAATGCCAAAAATGGACTCAAGCAACAACATGATGTTGCAACAGCAAAAAATTATGTTGTATGCGTTCCCTTTAATCTTTGCTGTATCAGGAGTGAACTTTCCGATCGGTGTTTTGATCTACTGGTCGACAACCAACTTGTGGACTTGGGGCCAACAGTTCTACGTCATCAAACGTAACCCGACACCCGGTTCGCCAGCGTATATAGAGCTGCAAGAAAAGCGGGCGAAAAAAAGTGGCACTCCACTTCCTGAGGTTTCGACGACTGAAGAGACCCAACCAGAGACAGAAGTTAAAGGTCAACGCCAACAACCCACCAAGAAAAAGAAGCCAAAAAAGAAGTAACCTCACATATAGCCTAAATAGGATTATTCATACTAAACCCGACAAATGGGTACAAGGAGAAGAGAATGACTAAGAGTGAAGCGGTAGATGAGGCAGTAAGCCCTGAAAAAGGTGAAAAGACGGAGAAAGAGACCTCCCTCATCTCCAAATTGGAAGAAGAAGGGGATATTGCAGCAGATTACCTTGAAGGCTTACTAGATATCACTGATCTAGATGGCGATATCGATATTGACGTCGAAAATGATCGCGCCTCTTTGGCGATTGTCGGTGGCAAATTACGCCACCTCGTAGGAAGTGACGGCGAAGTTCTTGACGCCATCCAGGAATTGACCCGCCTAGCAGTTCAAACCTCTACAGGTGATAGAAGCAGATTAATGCTCGACATTGATGGCTACCGCGCAGGGCGGAAGGCTGAGCTTCGGAAATTAGCTAAAGCGACAGCTGACGAGGCGAAAGAGAGCAAAAGCTCGATCAAACTCTCACCTATGAATGCTTTCGAACGTAAAATTATTCATGACACAATCCAGGAATTGGGCCTAACGAGCGAATCTGAGGGTGAAGACCCAGATCGCTGCGTCATCATCTTCCCGGCCTAACCTTCGCATTATGGAGGACTTGGTTTCACGTGAAACCCTCATCTCCCGCTATTTTCCAGAGCGGGAAAGTGAAATCCGTTCCTATGTTGACCTTCTTGTTGGCGACGGCGTGCTTAAAGGCCTTATCGGTCCCCGCGAGGGAGAACGTATCTGGGAAAGGCATATTTTTAATTCCCTACCTGTCTCCGCGCTCATTCCTCAAGGCGCCAGCGTGATCGATATCGGCTCAGGAGCTGGCCTCCCAGGCATTCCATTAGCTTTAGCCCGGCCGGATATTTCTTTGACCCTTATTGAGCCTTTACAAAGACGCGTAGATTTCCTCATCGAGGCATGTGCCCATTTGCCCATTACCGTTCTTCGAGGCAGGGCTCAAGATTTCAAAATCCGCGCGGAGGTCGTTACGGCGCGGGCAGTGGCCCCTTTTGAGAAATTAAAAGCGATGAGTTGGCACCTTCTTGATAAAAAAGGCTATTTATTAGCGATAAAGGGCCATACCGCTCCAGCCGAAGCGTCTTTGGTTGTGGGGGCTCAAGTGCATGAGATCCAACTCGAAGGCCTTGAACTAGGGCGAGTTATCTCTTTGCAAAAGGGTGCTTGAATAACTCTATGGAGGATTCACGTGAAACATCCCAAACTGTTGGTCGGCCGGTTATCGGAGTCCGCCGACTAAAAGAGGCGATGGCTAAACCACGAGCCTTGCGGATCTTCTCTGTATCGAACCAAAAAGGTGGGGTTGGCAAGACAACAACCACAGTCAATATCGCCGCAGCGTTAGCTATGGGAGGACTTCGCACCCTTGTCATTGATCTAGATCCGCAAGGCAATGCCAGTACAGCCCTCGGAGTGGAGCACCAGAAGAACGAGGGTATTTACGAGGTTTTAATGGGAAGCACATCCATAGCCTCTGTCGTGCAAAAAGTAGCCGGATTTCCACATTTGGAATGCATCTCCTCAAACACGGCGCTAGCGCAAGCCGAAATTAATTTAGTAGGAATGGTCGCGCGTGAACTTCGATTAAAAGAGTCCCTTCAAGAACTTGTCGAGATACGACAAGCACAAGGTGAGGGTTATGACTACATCTTGATTGATTGCCCACCTAGTTTGGGATTATTAACAGTCAATGCTTTAGCCGCTGCGCAAGAATTGTTAATCCCCATTCAATGTGAGTACTACGCACTTGAAGGTCTAACTCAATTATTGGAAACTTATTCAATCGTTAAGAAGCGTCTCAACGCAGATCTGAAATTGTCGACCATTGTTCTCACTATGTTTGACGGAAGAACACGACTCGCAAACGACGTAGCGGCGAGTGTTCGCACACATTTTCCTACAGAGCTGATTGATATTCCTATTCCTCGAGCTGTGCGCATCTCAGAGGCGCCCTCGTATGGACAAACAGTTATGACATATGACCCTGTCTCTCCCGGCGCTATTGCTTATATGCAGGTAGCAAGAGAAATTGCAGAGCGGGGAAAAGCATTTGATTCAAATGTTGTAAGTATTAATTATAAAAAAGGAGAGAGCGCATGAGTGTCAAACGTGGCGGCCTAGGCACAAATCTTGATGCCTTAATTCCGACTTCGCTTTCCATTCAAGGCGTCGAGGTTGGCCAACAAAACGAAATCGCAATTGACTCAATTATTCCTAACGCGAAACAACCAAGAACTTATTTCGATGAAGAAGCACTGCGCGAACTAACTAATTCAATAAAAGAAGTTGGAATTCTGCAACCCCCTGTAGTGCGTGAGATTTCCTTTGGTCGCTACGAATTAATTATGGGCGAACGACGCCTTAGGGCTGCCAAAGCTGCAGGGTTAACAAAGATGCCTGTAATTATCAGACAAACCGCCAATGACGAACTTTTGCGCGAGGCCCTCATTGAAAATATTCATCGTAGCCAACTCAATGCTCTTGAAGAAGGAGCGGCTTACTCTCAACTCTTAGATGATTTCAAATACACACATGATGTGTTAGCAAACAAAATAGGAAAATCACGATCGCATATCACCAACACAATTAGACTTTTGCAGTTGCCCCCCACAGTTCAACGTAAAGTTGCGACGGGAGTTATCTCTGCAGGTCACGCGCGAGCGCTCTTAGGTTTACAAAACGCTAGCGAGATTGAGAGATTAGCAAACAGGATCGTTGCGGAAGGGCTAAGTGTTCGCGCCATCGAGGAAATTGTAGCGACCAACTCTTCGAGAGAGATCAAAAAGCGCAAAAAAGATAGCCCCGTACGTCGATTTTCAGAGATGTCAGAGCGACTTTCAGAGTTACTAGATACTCGAGTTACTGTGCAATCAGGGAAAAACATCGGAAAAATTATTATCGAATTTTCTGGAGCGGAAGACCTTAAGAGAATTGCCGAAATTCTAGAAAACTAAGTGGCTACTCAGTGATCTGAAAACCACTGCGTCGACGTTCAATCTCTTGATCTACCACGTGACCTAGCGCTTTAACTCCCTCTCGAATTCTTTCAGGAGTTGGGTGGCAATAAGACAAACGCATTGCCCAAGAACCAAATCCATCAGCGTAAAAAGCAGTTCCGGGAACATAAGCAACTTTTGCGACGATGGCTTTAGGCATCATTAACTTAGTGTCAATCTCTGGAGGTAAATTCACCCAAACATAGAAACCGCCACCTGGTTTTGTCCACGTCGAAGAAGCGGGGAAATATTGTTCAAGTGATTCCAACATCGCATCTCGTCGTACTTTGTAAAGTTCACAAAAAGAGGAAATTTGATCGCGCCATGGTTGGTTGGCCAAATAATTCGAAATCGTCAACTGAGTGAAGTTGGATGGACACAAAATTGAAGACTCGCTAGCGATGACCAATTTTTCCTTCAAGGAAGGAGGAACAAGTGCCCAACCCACGCGTAAACCTGCCGCAATAGTTTTGGAAAATGAACCAAGATAAATAACGTTCTCACTGTCTTCCGCCCTCATTGCGTTAGGGGAAGCTTTGTCGAATCCAAGAAGGCCATAAGGGTTATCTTCCACAACAAAAATTTCTTCATTTCTGCAGATCTCTAATATTTCCGTACGTCGATCCGCGGGAAGAAGTACCCCAGTTGGGTTCTGATAGTTGGGAATTAAATACAAAAATTTAATTTTACGACCAGAATTCCGAACCGAACTTATCGCCTGTTGTAGCGCTTCAGGAATCAGTCCTTGATCATCCATGCTGACGTGAACTACCTGAGCTTCATATTGATGGAAAGTTCCAAGAGCGCCAACATAGGAAGGGGCTTCCACAAGTACTACATCACCTGGATCAATAAAAATTCTCGAAATTAAGTCCAAAGCTTGTTGCGATCCCGTTGTCACAATAATGTCATCAGGGTTTGCACGGATTCCCTCAAGAGCCATCACATCGCAAATCTGTTCACGCAATTTCGGATGGCCTTGGCCACTTCCGTATTGAAGAGCCTCGGCGCCATTTGTCATAATGAGGTTGTGAACAACTGAAGCCATCATCTCCATTGGCAGAGCTGAGAGGTTAGGCATCCCTCCAGCCAAGGAAACAATTTCCGGACGTGAGGCGACAGCAAAAAGCGACCGTATTTCACTCGGTTGCATACCGGCTGCGCGGGAGGCAAAACGCTGCTCCAAAAATTGCGGGTCCCCGGTTTGGTGTCGAGCCACGTGTGATGACATTGGAGGAGTCTTTCACACCTTAAGCGGTCTTCGTGGACGGGTTTCTAGCGGCGCAATCCAGCTTTACGAAGATCGGCAATTCTTAATGTTCCCGTTTTAGCGTCATCCTCAGAGGATAAATAGAGGCGTTGAATAGCAATAACTACTGCTTCTGCAATTACATCACGAAAATCTGGTCTGGTGAGTCGTTCCGCGTCTCCCGGGTGGCTCAAATAACCGACATCGATACGCACTGTCGGAGACTTTGTTAACCGCAGTAAATCCCACGTTTTAGCATGGGTGCGGCAATTAGCAAGATCTGTACGAGCACAAATCTCTCTTTGAACCAATGAGGCAAAACGTTCTCCCACAACTGAATGAATTCCGTGCGCTCCGCTGCCGTAATAGTAGGTCGCAACCCCATGGGCTTTTTCGTTGCGGTAACTATCAGTATGAAAAGAAACTATGAGGTCTGCTTTTGTTTCATTTGAAAAAGCGATTCTCTCTACTTCGCTTGGAGAATTCGTTAGCCCCCTAGTAAGAAAGACGCTGACACCTAGAGCTAAGAGTCTGCCTTCAAGACGTTGCGCGATGTCATAGACGATCTCAGATTCAGTGCACCCGTTTCCGGATATTCCGAAATCAGATCCACCGCAACTGGGATCCAAAACAATAATTTTGTTTGCTAGTGAGGGGCCTCGATTTTTTTGAACTGCGCTCTCCCTCAATATCGCTGGTGCTCCTCCAGAAACCGTGCGAGTAAGTCTCATCAAAGCGGTAATAGTTGCTGCCCCACATCTGCCATCAACTGCGACGCCGACTGATTTTTGAAATTCCTTTACGGCGTCTTCTGTGCGCAAACCATAAACACCATCAACGCGACCACAATCAAAACCCATTTCTGTAAGCCGTCCTTGAAGGGTAGCCACATCATCACCGCGCATTAACGGTGCTTTTTGTAGTGATAAGGAGCGATCACCTAACTTCCATCGGGCTTCTTCAAGAGCGCGCAAAGTCATGGAGTTCACAACACCGTTCACCGTGAGCCCACGCGCCTGCTGAAAATTACGAATTGCCAGAACCACTTGTGAATCGATCGACGACGGAATTTCCCCATTAGTGCTGATTAGTAGTCCTAGGCGATTCAAAATATTGATGACATGAGTCGGCACATCACCACTAGCACCTAGCGTTAGTTCGATCTCTTCCATTGTTTCCATTCCTTGCTGGGGAAACACAGGGGCAGTAAAAAAGGTCTAAATAAAGGCTTCAAGATCCTTTAATAGAGCAGGTTTCGGCTTTGCCCCGATGATCGTCTTGACTACCTGACCATTTACAAACACATTCAAAGTTGGAATAGAAGTAATTCCATACTTAATTGCGATCGCAGATTCTTCGTCAGTATTTAACTTTACGATCTTGATCTTGTCACCATGCTCATTCGCAATTTCTTCGAGGATGGGAGCAACTGCGCGACAAGGTCCGCACCACTCAGCCCAAAAATCAACTAACACCGGTGTGCTGCTCTTGAGTACAACCTCGTCGAAGGTTGACGTCGTTACCGCTTGTGATGCTCCCATTTCCTGCTCCATTTCCCATTGCTTCAATTGCCTAGAGTACTGCCAGATAAGTTATTTTTACGTTATTGAATGCCCTGCCAAAAATTTCTCTGCGTCAAGGGCTGCCTGACAGCCCGATCCAGCCGCAGTGATTGCTTGTCGGTATCTATGATCAACGAGATCACCGCAGGCAAAAACACCATCTAGATTTGTATGCGTCGTCCTGTCTTTGACAAGAACGTAACCTTCGCTATCTAGGTCGATTTGCCCAACTACAAGTTCACTTCGCGGTGAATGTCCAATTGCGACAAATAGGCCAGTGAAGTTGTGTTGAGATATTTCTCCTGACACAGTGTTACGAAGCTTAAGGCTTTCAACTTTATCTTGTCCGAGAACGTCGACAACTTCATGGTTCCATAAAATTTCAATTTTAGGGTTTGCTAGTGCTCGCTCGACCATAATTTTCGAGGCTCGCAAGCTGTCACGTCGGTGAATCAAAACAACCTTGGAAGCGAAGCGTGTAAGAAATGTTGCTTCCTCAACAGCGGAATCTCCGCCGCCAACAACTGCGATTACTTGGTCTCTAAAAAAGAAACCATCGCATGTAGCACACCAAGAAACTCCACGTCCAGAAAGTCTCTTTTCGTTTTCGAGTCCAATTTCACGAAAAGCCGAACCCATCGCAAGGATCACGGACTTACTTTTCAGAGTGTTGCCAGAGCCATCTTTGAGAGTCTTAATAGGACCAGACAATTCCATTTCAACAATATCGTCAGTAACTAATGTGCTTCCAAATCGAGATGCTTGTTTTCGCATTGAATCCATGAGATCGGGACCCATAACGCCATCAGTAAAACCTGGAAAATTCTCAACCTCGGTTGTATTCATTAGTGCTCCACCGGCGGTGACTGAACCCTCGTAAAGTACGGGCGCAAGTTGCGCGCGAGCCGCATAGATCGCTGATGTGTATCCAGCGGGACCAGAGCCCACAATTATTACTTCATGGACGGTCTCTTGTGCCCCAGCAGGTGCATTATCAATAGCCATAGTGTGACCATAACGCCGAATTAGGCGTCTTTATTCCCTTCACTTGGTGGAACTCTTCTAAATTGAGTTTTTATCATCGACGCCATTGTTGATATCTCTTCGACACCAAGGGCTTTGGCGGAAAGGTAATACCCAAAAGGACTCACTATAAGAATCAACACTAGTTCCCCTAGTCGAACAAGTGCAGTCGAATCATTGCTTACCCACGTGAAGTATTGGGAAATTGCGAACATCGGGAGCATAGACATTAAGGATGCAATAAATAGGCGATTATGTTGGGAGGAAAAGTCACCAAAGCTTATTCGACCTGTGTGACGCGAAAGCAAAGCTAATGTAATGAAAAGACCCAGAATGTAACTGATCGAGAAAGCTAATCCGAGTCCGACCGTCACCCACTCATTCTTAAGTGCCGCCAGGAAAAAATACGATAAAGCAACAGAAATAACGTTGATTAACAGAATAGAGAGAACCTGAGTCCGGGTGTCTTCAAAAGCGTTAAAGCCCCGGATCAAAATTATGTTGATGCTAAAGGTCACCAGTCCCACTCCAAGAGCGGAAAGTACATATCCAATATAGGTCGAGTCCGCTTTTTGAATGCCAAAAAATAGAACGCGAGTAATAATCGGACCGAAGAGCAAAAAGGCGACACCCGACGGGATTGTAATCACACCGACCATTTTTATTGCTCGAAGTAATTGCTCTCGAACCTCATCGCGTCTCTTCTCGATTGCAAGTTTTGAAAGATGGGGAAGGAGGGCCGTGATGAGTGAAATCGTGACAATTGAGTAGGGCAACATCATTATTAGGTAAGCGTTGCCAAAAGGAGTAAATCCCACACCCGTCTGTATTCCCTCTTTTGCGCTACGGACCGCTGCAGTGGTGGCGACATTAACTGTGACCAAATACCCGAGTTGAGAAATGAGGACATACACCAACGTCCACCCTGCCAACGAGAAAGATTTACCCAAACCATTTAAACCAAATCGAGGCCGCAACTTAATCCCAGTTCTAGCGACGACCGGGATTAGAACTAAAGCTTGGACGACAATTCCTAAAGTGGTTCCCCAACCCAGGATTTGCACTTGAGTATTTGTAATCGTTCCACTTGAAAGGTTATGAGTTTCAACGAGCACGCTTAAAAAAACCCCAATCACAATGAGGTTATTAAGAATCGGCGCCCACATAAGAGGGGCAAAAGAACCTCGGGAATTAGCGACCTGTCCGAGCATCGTAAACAGACCCATAAAGAAAATTTGGGGCAAGCAGTACCTTGTGAACGCTATTGCCAATCGGTATTCATTTTCAAAACCGGTGGAGGCAAATTCAGGTGCATAAATTCTGACCAGTAACGGTGCAAACAGAACTCCGATGACGACAAGAGCCAACAGAATTCCACTGATTACCGTTACGAGGCGTGAAGCAAACCCAGTCCCACCATCCTCATCATCAAAGGAGCGAATAAGTTGAGGGACAAATATTGCAGTGAGTGCGCCACCGACCAAAAGGTTGTACAAAATATTAGGCATGGTATTTGCGACGTTGTAAGTATCAGCAAGTAAAGCAGTACCCAAGACCGCAACAGCAAGGATATTTCTGATGAAACCCGTAGCCCTTGAAACAATCGTGCCAATCGCCATCACACTCGATGCCTTGTACAGGTCGGCAGGCTTCACTTACGTGACCTCCTGACCCTACGAACACTTTGTGCAAGAGCGGCTAATAACAAGAGTATTGCCGCGCCTGTGGTGAACCACGCTACGGCGGGGCTGATAACTGAAAGATTTAGCGTAAGTAAAACGCTGTCGGGTAATAGTTCTCCGTTCCCATTTGCGAATTGAGCGAGAACCGCCGTTGACCCAGAGGCAATGACGGTGAAGGGGACTGAAAGTTGAATCTTTGAATGTGGAAGAAGTTTCACAGTTCTAATGTTGTTGACGTGAATTCGGGAATTGAGCGCCGTTAGTTGTAATTCAACGGTGGCGGTCGACCCAAAGTCATTGACAAGAGTAATAGGAACTTTCTCGTGTTCAGAAGTCAATCTAAATTTTCCAGCAACGATGCGCAATTTGTGGTTTTGCTCCGTAATCGCCTCGTCTGCACTGATCCTCAGAAGGGATCGACGTTTCACACTTGTATCTGTTGATAACAAGAAGGCAAGTTTTGCTCGAAGGGTATCTAGCTCCTTAGGTGGAACAACAGTCGAAAGAAGCGCCAATGCCTGCTTGTTTTGAGAGTAGGAATCTTTCACATCTGTGGGCACGCGAGTGAGCTGCGAAGACCAACCTAATTTTTTGTTAATGAGAACTTCTCGTCCTAAATCAAGTGCCAAACGAGAACGACTTGTTTGGTAGTAATAAGAAAGTTCATTTGACGCAAGTTTCCTAGCTGTCGAAATATCTGGATGCCCATACGGGATCGCGAATACCGGATCCCCTGCACTTATTATCTTCAACCTCGCCATCCACTCCTGCGCCACGACATCGGTGAGAGCTAAAGCTTTTACATCTTCAACTAAGGCCGCATCAATAAGCCAACGTCTTGGTTCAGACAACGGCGAGAAGACAGCGCTTCCAAGCCGACCATCGGGTTTCAAAGAGCGTGAAAGTCCAGCATCAAGTGAATGACCCATGAGGTCTTCATGTGGGGCTTCATAGAGAATGACAGTGGACATAGGTTCAGCAAAAGCAGGACTGATTCCAGTAGCCATGAAAGCCACTAAGGAAATTAGTGCGAAGCGAAACGGAGCTAAACGTTTCACAGGAACAGGTTTCCATTTCGAGCTATCAATTTCTTTTCATCTGGGTATGCCAACCGCTCAACGATCTCATGAAGTGGAAACCAACCCACTTCATCCACTTCTGTCACTTGTGGCGCAAGCGTTCCGCCCACTTCATGGAATAAGTAGTGGTGAACAGTTTTATGAATTCTTTTGCCGCCGGCCATAAACCAGAAGTCAATTACACCAAGAGAATGTGCGATACGGCTTTCTATGCCTGTCTCCTCCATAACCTCGCGCAGGGCTGCCTCTTCAGGTGATTCACCTATTTCAATATGTCCCTTCGGGAGAGACCATAAGAGTCTTTCTCGAGATGAATCCTTGAGATCAACTCGACCTATCAAAAGGCCTGCACTTCCAGAGAAATTAATTACTAAGCCGCCGGCACTGACTTCATCCACTCTCTTGGCGTAATCAGAAGGTCCGCGTTCATTTTTGCGAGCGTTCTTTGTGGCAGGTGGAACAGAGACTTGGTGGGTAATGGAGTTATCTTGGTTTTGTGGGGCGCGATTGGCGGGCCGTTTGCGCCGCCTCTTCTTTTTCGTACTTTCGCTGCCCGCACCAGGTGCAGGGATCATAAAGTAAGGGTACTGCTCTAACCTTACCTATTGTGACGACAGCACTCGGGGCCGCGGGCGAACTTGCGATTCAATCCCTGATCAAACGAGCCCCTTTAGCCAGCTCCCTTGCCGATGCCTTTCGAAAAGAAGGATTCACTTTGGCCCTGGTGGGCGGTTCAGTTCGAGATGCGATTTTAGGTCGACTCAGTGGTGACCTCGACTTCACCACGAACGCTCCCCCAGCTTCCTCACGGAAAATCCTGTCGTTATGGGCTGAAAATGTCTGGGATATCGGAATTGCATTCGGGACGGTCGCTGCTAGTCGCGGAGACACAACTGTCGAGGTGACAACTTATCGAAGTGAAAGTTATGACGAGGAGAGTCGTAAACCGGAAGTGAAGTATGGAGATTCCATAGAGAAAGATCTAGTGCGAAGAGATTTCACTGTCAACGCGATGGCTCTGGAACTTACTGGCGACGCTCCACTTTTCATTGACCCATATAACGGTTTGGGCGATTTAGCACTGCGGCTTTTGCGCACACCAAACACCCCACAGGCTTCCTTTTCCGATGATCCACTTCGCATGATGCGAGCAGCGCGATTTGCAAGTCAACTAGATTTTGAAGTTGCAGACGAAGTCCAGAGTGCGATGAAAGAGATGGCTGGTCGGATTTCTATCGTTTCGGCTGAGCGAGTGAGAGAAGAACTCTCGAAAATTTTGATGTCATCTAACCCACGGGCTGGAATCTCACTTCTGGTAGAGACAGGCATTACCGACATTATTTTGCCTGAAGTTCCAAAACTAAAATTGGAAATTGACGAACACCATCACCACAAAGACGTTTACGAGCATTCGCTAACTGTTCTTGAACAAGCCATTGAACTCGAAGAACGACTTGGTGGACCTAATTTAGTCATTCGGCTTGCTGCGCTTTTGCACGATATTGGAAAGCCTAAAACACGCAGTTTGATTGCCGGAGGCGGGGTTTCGTTTCATCATCACGAAGTAGTTGGGGCGCGATTGGCAAAAGAGCGAATGAAAGCTCTGAGATTCGACGGAGAAACTATCGAAGCTGTTACTTCTCTCATTTCTTTGCATTTGCGTTTTCATGGCTATGGGGATGGAGAATGGACAGATTCTGCAGTGCGTCGCTATGTGCGGGATGCCGGTGACTATCTTGTCCATTTACACGTTTTGACTAGAGCGGACTGCACTACACGTAATAAAAGGAAGGCAGCCTCTTTGGCCGCCACCTATCAAAGTTTGGAAGATCGTATTTCGGTGCTGATGGAAGAGGAAGAATTATCAAAGTTACGCCCTGATTTAGACGGTGCCCAAGTTATGCGAATTCTAAACGTTAAGCCATCACGCGTTGTTGGTCTGGCGCTGGATTTTCTTCTGGAGCTACGTATCGAACAAGGACCATTAGGTCCAGAAATCGCTGAAAAAGAATTGCTTAAATGGTGGGCGTCTAGAGGAGAGAAGTAAAACGCGCGGGATGTAAAAGCGTGCCCGCACTAATGAGGTATATCAGCGAGATTAAGAGCGGAACAAGTGCACTCTTGCCAGATGTGGGAAGTATAAGAGCGGAGGCGAGGGCGCCGGTAACAATCGCTGCATTTACAACGACGTCATAGACGGCAAAAACGCGACCACGAAAATAGTCATCAATCTTTGATTGAACGAGCGCGTCGTTTGTGACTTTCATACTTTGTCCGAAAAGGCTCGTAAAAAACGCTGCAAAATAAAGAGAAAAAACGTGTGTTGAAATAGCCAGCAAGGTGGGCGATAGAGCGCTACCTATTAATGAAAGTCGCATCCATTTGTGCCTGCCAAACCTTTCAACCCCTATTGGTGCGATCACTGCCCCACATGTGATGCCGATTCCGGCTATCGAAAGTGCAAAAGCGACACCTGCTAGACCTGCTTCCGGGTGTGACGAATCATGAAAAGTGTTTCGCTCCAAAAGGAGTGCAATTAAAACCAAAGCGGTCAGCCCACCTCTTTGTACAGCGGTAGCAAGAATGCCTCGGAATGCATCTTTATGTTCTTTTAAGAAAATAAACCCTTCATTCATCTCTTTAATGCCTTGGCCGATACTTGCCTCCTTGCGTTGATGATCAAGAGGACCAATTTCGTCTCTGTTTAATCTGGAACTCAACCAGGCAGCAATGATGTATCCCAGAGCTGCGACGAAAACAACAACCGCATCAGAATGATTGGCGTTATGAAGCGGCTCTAAAATTTTTCGAAGCCCTAAGCCGACTCCACCCCCAACAACAACAAACACTGATCCACCAGTTACCGCCATTGCGTTTGCCTTGATAAGAGAATGAGGTTCAACAACTAAAGGAAGCCCTGCGGATAGTCCCGCCAAAATAAGTCGATTAATTCCAAAGGCGCAAAGGACAAGTACGGTGAGATCGACTCCGGTTCTACCATTGGAAACAAACAGCGCAATTATTAGAAGATCGATCGCTCGAATAAGGTTGGAAAACAAAAGTGCTCTCTGGCGTGAGACGCGATCAAGGATGGTTCCGACGAATGGGCCGATGAATGAATAAGGAAGGAGAACTACAGCAAATGCTAGCGCGGCACTCATGGCGCTTGCTTGCCTCTCCGGAGAGAAAAGTACAAATGAGGCCAAGGCGGTTTGAAAGATCCCATCTACGGCTTGCCCAGTCCACCTGAGCGCGAAAACCTTAGAAAGTTGAGGGGATTTCAGCAGTTCGCGAAAACTCAGACTCTGCATACGGGCAAGAGTAGTTTCTTTGCTTCCTTTAGTCTCGTTATCCTTTCTTTCGTGAATTCAGAGAGAGCCCACGTTGATTACACGCTTAAAAAGCGTGCAACCCTGATGGCTCTTTTCCAAGGCAAAGTTGATGCTTGCGATGCCGACCCTTACTTACTTCTCGCTGCAAAATTTCACGGCACTAAAACGCAGCGCCCCTGCCCAGTTTGCAAGAAGACTTCTCTCGTCGAACTGAAGTACACCTTCGGCGATCAACTCGGGCAATTCTCAGGGCGGATTAAGAGTCATGACGAATTAGCCCAGATGGAGAAGGAGTTTGGTGAGTTCCGGGTTTATGTTGTCGAGGTGTGTAGAGAGTGCTCATGGAATCACCTGTGTTCATCGTTTCTGTTGGGGGATGGACAAGATCGAAAACCACCTCGGCGACAGCGCACGCTTGAAGATGAAGATTGGGTTAAACGGTAGCCTTTCACCGTGGCTCGCAAAATAATCTTCCGAAGCTTTGTCTTTCTGACAGGCTTCGGCTTTATCGCCGTTGTTAGCCTTTTTGTCTACGCTTATTTCACGGTCAGCATCCCCAATCCAAACTCATTTGTGAATAGTCAGGCAACTGTCTTTCAGTACTCAAACGGGGTAGAGATTGGGCGGCTGGGAGCGCAGAATCGAATAATCGTTCCGCTTGCGAAAATCCCACTCAATGTTCGTCGAGCAGTGTTAGCCGCTGAGGATCGAAATTTCTATTCCGAGAGAGCATTCAGTGTTTCAGGAATTGGACGGGCGATCGTCAACAATCTCCGTGGTGGAGCGCTCCAAGGTGGATCGACAATTACACAACAGTATGCGAAGACTGCATTCCTAACACCTGCTCGGAATGTGCAGCGAAAAATTAAAGAGCTCGTTATTGCGATTAAACTCGAGATGCAATTATCTAAGGACCAAATTCTCGAAAATTATCTCAACACGATTTATTTCGGGCGAGGTTCGTATGGTGTCGAAACAGCCGCTCAGCAATATTTTAATAGGAATGTAAATCAGTTAACTCTTGCTCAGGCTGCAGTGCTAGCAAGCATTATGAACTCCCCTGGCTATTACGATCCGTCGTATTCGCAAGCCAACGCCGACAGATTGCGTGCTCGTTTTTCATATGTCATAAAAGGAATGGTTGCGGCTGGCTGGATTACACAAGATCAAGCCGATCAAGCGAAATTCCCAACAGTTCGGGCTCGCGTGACCTCTGGTTCCCTTTCTGGACCGAAAGGTTATGTTATTGCCGCTGCGCAACTTGAGTTGAACAAGCTTGGATTTTCAGACGAGCAGTTGCTTGTTGGCGGTTTGATTGTCAAAACAACTCTTGAACAAGGTGCACAACAGGGAGCCGTAGACGCTGTGGCTAAACAAACTCCAAAGAATGCGCCAAAGAACTTGCATGTTGGATTAGTAGCGGTAAGACCAGGTACTGGAGAAATTGTTGCGTTATATGGGGGTAGCGATTATCTCGTTCGTCAGTTGAGTGACGCCACGCAATCAATTGCTTTGGCTGGTTCTACCTTTAAACCTTTCGCCTTAGTCGCAGGGCTTGAAGCTGGGATTCCTTTAACCTCAATGTGGGATGGAAATTCCCCACAAACTTTTGAGGACTTGGTAAAACCGTATGTGGTTTCGAATTACGGAAACGAACAGTGGGGGCAAGTAAATCTACTGAAAGCCACGGCGCATTCAGTGAATACGGTTTATGTTCCGTTGGGAATCAAAGTTGGTCCCGATAAGGTTGTTGATGTTGCTCGCCGCGCGGGAATTCCGCAGTCAGTCGAGATGGTGCCCACTCCGTCGGTCGTGTTGGGAGCGGCAAGTCCTCATGTAATAGACGTAGCTGCCGCTTATGCGACCTTCGCTGCTCAAGGCGTATATGCCAAACCATTTCTCGTTGACCGAGTGCAGGGTCCAAATCGAGGAGTGCTCTACCAAGCTAAGCCTCAAGGACAAGAAGTTTTTTCCAAAGATGTCATGGCAGATCTGACTTATGCACTTCGAGAAGTAGTTCGAAGTGGAACCGCGACCTACGGAACTGCTGGCTTAGGTCGAGTTGCTGCAGGAAAGACCGGTACCAGCGAACAGAACGCCTCTGCATGGTTTAGTGGATACACACCTCAATTGGCTGCATCGGTCGCATTCTTCCGCGATAACGCCTCGCAAACACTCAATGGAATCGGCGGGCTTAACTCCGTAACAGGTGGAACTTTTCCAGCCAAGGTGTGGACCGCATTTATGAAGGCCGCCCTCTTAGGTCAACCAAAGTTGGCCTTCCCTAAACCAGTACATATCGGAGGCACTGCTCCCATTGTCATGACCGGACCAACCCCAGAGCCGACCCCAACTCCAGAACCCACGGGAGCAAGTGGAGCAACAGGTGCCACGGGAGCAAGTGGAGCTACCGGCGCTACAGCGACAACGGGTCAGTAAGCGCACTTTTATCCCTGATTTTCCCTCCTTGTCCTTACCCATTACCCTTAACCTCTCAACCGACGGGCTTACTGATCTCAGTTGGCCTTGCAGTTGAGAGCACTAACCCTCCTGTCACGGAAGTACCGTGGCCGCTTTAGTCCAGAGGAGGTCGGGTTAACGCATGCGTCACTATGAATTAATGGTCATTCTTGATCCAGAACTAGAAGAACGCACAGTCACTCCAAGCCTTGAGACATATCTCAAGATCATCAAAGAAAGCGGCGGTCGCGTCGACAAGCTTGATGTTTGGGGAAAGCGTCGTATGTCTTTTGAAATCCAAAAGAAATCAGAAGGTATTTACGCCGTTGTTGATATGCACTGTGAGCCTGCAGCGATTAAAGAGTTGGATCGCCAACTCAATTTAAACGAAGCAGTGTTACGCACAAAAGTTATACGACCAGAATAATTCGTTTTCGTTCGGTCAATAATTTGCGCGTCAGAGCTAGACGTTAAAGAACACGAGAGAAGAGAAGATAAATGGCAGCAGGAGATACAAACATCACGATGATCGGCAACCTTGTCGATGATCCGGAGCTTCGTTTCACACCATCTGGCTATGCCGTTGCAAATTTCACCGTTGCATCTACCCCTCGCAACTTCGATAAGAAGACAAATGAGTGGAAAGATGGAGACACACTTTTCTTGCGTTGTTCGCTCTGGCGCGAAGCCGCGGAGAATGTTGCTGAAACGCTTTCAAAGGGGACGCGAGTCATCCTTTCAGGTCGACTGAAGCAACGTTCTTATGAAACCAAAGAAGGCGAGAAGCGCACTGTATTTGAAGTTGAAGTAGATGAGGTTGGTCCATCATTACGTTATGCGACAGCGAAGGTCACTAGGACCACTCGTCAAGCAGGCGGAACAAGTGGAGGAAGTGGCGGATTCTCTGCCCCAACTGAAACCTTCAACGAAGATCCATGGGCTGCATCAACTTCTTCTAGCGGATCCGCCGGCGGTGGATGGGCAACCACTACCAACGACGAACCACCTTTTTAAATCCACTATCAATCCATTCCTGCGAATTCACTCGTGAAGGAGCAGGGCACCCGTAAAGGAGCACCACAATGGGAGCACGTAATAACAGAGCGCTCAAAGAACCAAAAAATAAGTCAGCAAAAGCTGCTGCGCTTAACAAGAAGTTTAAGAAGAAGCCTTGCAGCTTCTGCCGCGACAAGGTGAGTTATATCGATTACAAAGATATTGCCACCTTACGTAAGTACATCTCCGATCGTGGAAAGATTCGCGCTCGCCGAGTAACAGGCGCCTGCACACAACACCAACGCTCGATTGCAACTGCGGTCAAAAATAGCCGTGAAGTCGCACTCCTGCCCTACACATCTACTGCGCGATAAGGAGCGGCTCACATGAAACTAATCCTTACTCGTGAAGTCTCTGGCTTAGGCCGTGCAGGCGATGTCGTTACCGTAAAAGATGGCTTTGCTCGCAACTTTCTTCTTCCTCGTGGCAACGCAATTGCGTGGTCGTTAGGCGGAGAAAAGCAGATTGAGGGCATTCGTCGCGCTCGCGCTTCCCGGGAGGTGCGAGATATTGATCATGCCAAGGAGATCAAAAACACTTTAGAGGCAGCAATTATTACCGTGACGGTAAAAGTTGGCACTTCTGGGCGTCTCTTTGGATCGGTTACCGATAAAGATGTGGCTGCAGCCATTAAGGCTTCAACTGGTCTCGATATTGATCGCCATAACCTCAAGCTTGCTGGTCACATCAAGAAGACCGGTACGCATGCTGTGAAGATCTCGTTGGCACATCAAGTTGTTGCTAATGCGACCATTACGGTCGTAGCCGCGTAATCTCGCTTTAACTTTAGAACGGGTTCGCTGATTACAGCGGGCCCGTTCTATTTTTCTGTAACGATTTTAATCGCCTTTTTGAAATAATCGCTTGTGAATTCAGATTGAGCTAAATCATATTTCGCCATCCCCCAGGACCAAAAATCAAAATCCAACTGCGAAACAGCATCTTGGATTGAAGCCCATAAGGTCCAGCCGTATTTTCCCACGAGGGCCAAAAGCCAAGCCCGGGCAATCTTCTCCGGACGATATACGCCGTAATAGGCGGTCACTAACTCCTCTAAACAAGGAAGATCCAGGAATGATTCTGCCCAGATATTGCCAAGTTCGAAACACGGGTCATTGTTACCCGAGTATTCATAATCGATGATGAAGATTTTGGAACCCGAATCAATAAAATTCCCAGGAAGTAGGTCGTTGTTACAAGGTACCGTTCCATCATCCAAAATAGCC
Source organism: Actinomycetota bacterium (assembly GCA_026392695.1). Lineage (GTDB taxonomy): Bacteria > Actinomycetota > Actinomycetes > Nanopelagicales > Nanopelagicaceae > QYPT01. The sequence goes on from JAPLBP010000154.1 coordinate 58,204, forward strand.
AGTGCCGCCTTCGTTTCAGCAAGTGCTTGCGCGAAATCTTGATAATTTGATGGAAGGCGGAAACCTCGTTCTTGAACAATTTTAAAGTAGTTCTTTTGAATCTCAAACATGTTGAAATCTCGAACAAAGGGCGGGGCCAGATGAAGTTGATGACAACTTTCGGCTACTCGAGAGAGGTTGCCCTCAACATCTGAGGCAGAGAAAGTTCGACCTTCAATAAAGCCAATGACAAGTAGACCTTGCCCTGGAAGATAATCAATCACTGGCGCCGCGATCCCGGTCTCTGCCGCCAGCATTGAGTTTTGATATTCCGATTCACGATCAATGGAGAGCAACGAGGAACTATTACTCGAAATCCTGGCTACATACTTTCCTGTCGAATTCTCAATGAGCAAATTTCGATTGGTGAGACCACCTGAAAGCTCACGCAAGATTGGTCGCTCGCGCAAAACGCTCACTTGATCAAGAAGAAACCCATACTTTTTTTCTAGAGATTCTTCCACGAGTTCAGGATACATTTCCCTTATGTCTACGTCATCACTTCCTGAGCGCGCAAAGATCGTTGTTATTGGTGGAGGAGTGGGCGGTACTTCAGTTGCCTACCACCTCGCAGAGCTAGGCGAAAAAGATGTGATTTTGCTCGATCGCAGCGACTTAACGAGTGGTTCCACTTTCCACTCAGCGGGTTTAGTTGGACAACTTCGGGCCGATCCAACGCTTACGAAAATGAATATGCATTCCGTCGATCTCTATCGGAAACTAGAAGCAACGGACACTCCCCCAAGTTGGAAGGAATGCGGAAGTATCAAACTCGCATCTACTCCAGAGCGAATGGAGGAAATCCGGCGACAAGTAGGATGGGCGAAAACTTTTGGACTCGACCTCAAAGAGATTTCACCGCGTGAAGCGCAAAATCTATTCCCACTGATGGATCTTGATGGAGTCATCGGTGCCTGCTACATGGCATCGGATGGGCAAGTCGACCCTTCTCAACTCGCGCAAGCGCTGGCTGCTGGAGCGCGGCGCGGAGGCGTCAAGATTTTTACGCATACTCGGGTTTTGGGAATTGCAACTAAAAATGGACGAATTTCCCACGTTCAAACCGACAAAGGAACTATTGAATGTGAAGTAGTTGTGAATTGCGGCGGAATGTTTGCACCTGAGATTGGTCGGCTAGTTGATGTGCGAATACCAATTGTTCCGATGAGTCATCAATATCTCATTACAGAGAACTTCATGCCGGCTGGGGCACAACTTCTTCCATCTTTACGAGACCCAGATCTTCTCATTTACTTTCGACAAGAAGTTGGCGGGCTCCTCATGGGCGGATACGAACGCCAGTCTCGAGCCTGGACAGCAGATTACGATAATTTTGATTCCATACCCGCGGACTTCAACGGCAAGTTGCTTCCCGAGGAGTGGGAGCGTTTCGAAGATATCGCAGTGAACTCGCAGAAACGTGTTCCAAAAATGGGTGAAGTTGGAATCAAAAACTTCATTAATGGCCCTGAAGGATTCACCCCCGACAACGAGTTTTGTTTAGGTGAAACATCCGTAGGAGGCTTTTACGTTGCGGCGGGCTTTTGTGCTCATGGAATTGCAGGCGCAGGCGGAATTGGAAAAGTCGTTGCGGAGTGGGTTGTCGCCGGTGAACCAACAATGGATCTTTGGCACATGGATATCCGTCGCTTTGGAAGCTCTTACGAATCGCCGCGATTTACTTTGGAGAGAGTGACTGAAAATTACGAGGCTTACTATGACATTCACTACCCGGGTGAAGAGCGCCAAAGTGCACGCCCGCGTAGGAAATCCCCCGTATACGAGTGGCACAAGGGCGCTGGAGCGGTCTTTGGAGAGAAGGCAAGTTGGGAGAGGGTTAATTTTTATCAACGACATGAAGATAGTTCTAACCTTCCTCCATATGGTTGGGCGAGTAAACATTGGTCAAGTGCAGTACGCACCGAACATCTAGCCGTTCGGCAGCACGCAGGGCTGTTTGATGAATCAAGTTTTGCAAAACTCCAAGTAACAGGTAAAGAGAGTGCGCGGTTCCTTAACTATGTATGTGCAAATGATGTAGTTCGTGGAATAGGTAGGACTGTCTATACGCAAGCGCTTAATTCTCGGGCCGGAATTGAATCCGATTACACGGTTACTCAAATTAGCGATGCTGAGTTCCTTATCGTCACCGGCACTGCCTTTGCAGTTCATGATAAGAATTGGCTCGAGAAGTTGGCTCGTGAAAAGAATTTTAGTGTTGAAATCAAGGACGTCACTACGGAGTTGGCCTGTTTTGGAATTTGGGGACCGAGGTCTCGAGAAATTCTTCAAGACTTGACCGATTACGATATGAGTCACGTGAATTTTCCATTCATGCATTCCCGCGAGATTGCTTTGGATGGAATATCTGTCAGAGCTACGCGTATCACCTACGTTGGTGAATTGGGATGGGAGCTATACCTACCCGTTGAAAATGGTCAGACGCTTTGGTCGTCAATTCTTCAAGCTGGAGAGAAATTTGGTTTGGAAGTTTGCGGATATAGAGCCATTGAATCCCTTCGTCTAGAAAAGGGATATCGCGCTTGGGGAGTTGAAATATCTACAGAAACCAATCCATTCGAAGCAGGACTGGATTTTGCTGTTTCAAAAAAGAAAGAATCCTTTCATGGTCGCGATGCCTATCTTGTAGCGAAGACTGCACAAACCCGAGCCTTAGTGCCGATTCTCTTCGACGATATTCGTCGAGTGCCTCTCGGAAACGAACCCATTCAATTGAATGGGGAAATAATCGGTCGCGTAAAAAGTGGAGGTCAGGGCTACTCCATCGACAAAGCAATCGCCTACGCCTACCTTCCATTGGAGAGTTCACGTGTGGGTACTTCGGTAGATGTTGAATTTTTTGGAGAGTGGGTTTCCGGAATAGTTTCGAGCGAACCAATTTTTGATCCTACGAACTCTCGAATAAAGTCATAAAGTTCGGTGGTCCCTGCAAGCAATGCTCACTATTTGAGATGCTAGGAAAAATCTTTCTCCACATCTCGTTTCCCCTAGTACCCATTCATCACCTGCGCTCTTATCGATGATGAGCGACAATCCACAAAGTTACCCACACCTCATAAACACCATTTACACAGGAAAATGAGCGTTATACCCCCTTTATCCACAGGTCTACCCACAGACGAATTGTGAACTTTTCCCTTCTTTCCTGCGGAGTCCTACCGTTCAGACACGCGCTGATCCCTCATGTCAGTGCTTATTGGGAGGCTGGTCAGCGTGAGCATCGCAGAACTTCCACGGGCACGTAGCGCAGAACCAGAATTTGAGCGCACTCCTCCTCAAGATTTGATTGCGGAGCAGAGCGTGCTGGGCGGAATGCTGCTGAGCAAAGATGCAATTGCTGATGTTATTGAAATTCTCCGAGAACGAGATTTTTATAGGCCCGCACATGAAGTTATTTACGATGCAATTCTCGATCTCTATTCGCGCGGTGAACCGGCCGACGCAGTAACGGTTTCTGCGGAACTCACAAAACGAGGCGAGATTGCCCGTGCAGGTGGTGCGCCATATCTACACACATTGATCTCTTCGGTGCCAACAGCAGCCAACGCTGGTTACTACGCAAAAATTGTTCGCGAGCGCTCAATTATGCGCCGACTGATTGAGGCTGGAACAAAAATTGTTCAATTGGGATATAGCGGTGAAGGCGATGTTGATGAATCGGTAGATCAAGCACAGGCTGAGGTCTACGCAGTAACTGAACGTAGATCAAGTGAAGATTATGTTCAGCTCAGTACTTTGTTACCTCAAGCCCTCGACGAGATTGAAGCGATATCAAAAGGCGTTGGTGCTGAAGGTGTTAAAACTGGATTTACGGAGTTGGACAAGCTCACAAACGGATTGCATCCGGGAAACATGATTATCTTGGCTGCTCGTCCAGCTGTTGGAAAATCAACGCTAGGTCTGGATATTGCTCGCTATGCATCAATAACAGGCGGACATACATCGGTAATTTTCTCGCTAGAAATGAGCCGTTCTGAAATTACTATGCGTATGCTCTCGGCGGAATCGCGCGTTGGCTTACATAATATTCGTGCCGGACAACTCAGTGACGAAGAATGGGCTCGCATGGCGCGGCGAATGGGAGAGATCTCAGCGGCCCCACTTTTTATTGACGATTCTCCCAACCTGTCACTCATGGAAATTAGGGCGAAAGCTCGACGACTAAAACAGCGTCACGACCTCAAACTTATCGTCATTGATTATTTGCAGTTGATGACGAGTGGAAAAAGAGTTGAAAATCGCCAGCAGGAAGTTTCAGAGTTCTCGCGACAACTTAAACTTTTAGCAAAAGAACTTGATGTTCCCGTTATTGCAATCTCACAGTTGAATAGATCTCCTGAGCAACGCTCCGATAAGAAGCCGATGCTCTCTGATCTTCGTGAATCCGGCTCTATTGAGCAGGATGCTGACGTGGTGATTTTGCTTCACAGAGATGACCTTTATGACAACCAGAATCGCTCAGGTGAGGCTGATTTAATTATTGCGAAACACAGAAACGGGCCAACTAAAACGATTACGGTAGCTGCGCAACTCCACTTTGCTCGCTTTGTAGATATGGTCCAAAGTCCTGGAGCGGTGGACTGGACCCAGCAAAGGGGCGAAAACTAGCGATTAATGAGTTGATCGCCGTGCACGGTCGGCAAGAATAATCCCCACGATCACGATGACTGCTCCTACAAGTTGAATTATTGAAAATGTTTCACTGAGCCACCACCATGCAAACCCGCCGGCAACGACTGGCTCTAGCATTCCAATCGTGCTACTGGTTGAGGCTGATAGCGATTTTAGGCCGGTAAGTACAAACATGTAGGGAACGATTGTTCCCATAACTACTATCCAGAGAATAATCACCCAACCTGGTACCTGGGTGGTGTTAAATCTTCCCAAGAGACTGACTTTTTGAGAAAAAATATGAAAAGGAAAACTCCAGACTGGGGTAACGATTGCCCACCAAAGGCTGGCAAAACCAAGCCCCCAAACTGTCAAAGTATCCGTTGATCGACGCGCAACGAGTTTTTCGCCCATTAAGAAATATGCAGCCAACGCGAACGCATCGAGAAAGGCGGCAAGGAGTCCGATGCCGTCCAGCGTCATACCTTTCCAAACTTGAGCAAGCAATAACAAGCCGGAAAATCCCATCAGAAGTGAGATCCACATTAAAGAGGGAACATCACGCTTCTTAATGAACCGTATATATATGACGATCCAGATGGGCGCAGTAAATTCAATAATGAGAGCGAGGCTGACATGCATTCGCGTTATCGCAATGAAATAGCCCGTTTGAACTGCAGCAAAGCCAATCACGCCGTAAGCGATGAGCCACGGCAATTCTTTTTTATTGGTGCGCAGTGATGTGCCTCGACGTAGAAGTACAAAGACGAGGAGAAGAACGAATGCACCCGTGCAACGAATCTGGACTAGACGCATGGCAGATAAATCAGTGGTGAGAATTATCTTCGAGACGATTCCATTAAAAGCAAAGAAAATAGAGCCGCATACCAAGAAAATCTCAGCGCGCAGCGATTTCAACACTTACGAAGCGTACTTTAAAACGCTCCCTCGGAAATCTCCATAATTGAGTTATCGGTAGCTTCGACTATTTCACGATCGGCGGCGATATGAGGCAAATAATTCTTTACAAAGAATTGCGCAGAAGCGACCTTCCCTGCATAAAATTCTGAATCTTTACCTGCGGTTGGCATTTTCGCCAAAGAGATCTCGGCTTGGCGAAGCAGCAACCACGCTGTGATGATGTCACCGACAGCCATCAGGCACCGTGAGGTATTTAGCCCCACTTTGTAAATCTCTTCAGCGTCACTTTGCGAATTCATGGCATGTCCGACAAGAACACCGATAATGGCATTGAGGTTATCAACCGCCTTTTTCAATCCAGCCTTTTCTTCCAGAAGAACTCCACCGGATTGGGTGTAAGCGCTGATTTCTTTGGCCAGTAGTCCGATTGCTCTTCCACCATCCTTAACAATCTTTCGGAAGAAGAAATCAAGTCCTTGAATTGCGGTTGTTCCTTCATACAAAGTGTCTATTTTTGCATCTCGGACGTATTGCTCAAGCGGCCAGTCCTGCGTAAAGCCCGAACCTCCAAATGTTTGGAGAGATTCGGTGCCAAGTAAAGTCCACGATTTTTCGCTACCAAATCCTTTTACGACTGGAAGCAAAAGATCGTTGAGAGACTCTAAATCATCGAGTTTTGACTTATCTCCATCGCTAGAGCGAGCCATGGCAATTGCATCTTGGATCGATGCCGTGTATAGCACAAGCGCGCGGAGCCCCTCAGAATAAGATTTTTGAACCATAAGAGAACGTCGCACATCAGGATGATGAATGATCGTAACTCGTGGGCTCGCCTTGTCATTCATGGCTTTCATATCTCCACCTTGAACGCGGGTTTTCGCGTAAGCCAAAGCTTGCTGATAGCCAGCCGAAAGCGTCGCGATCGCTTTGGTACCAACCATCATCCGAGCAAATTCAATGACCTTAAACATTTGCGCAATTCCCTCGTGTACTTCACCGAGGAGATATCCGACCGCCGGTTCCTTTTCGCCCAAATTCATTTCACATGTCGAGGAAACATTGAGTCCCATTTTGTGTTCTACTTTTGTGACATAGACACCGTTGCGCTTTCCTAGTGCTCCTGTTTCAAAGTCGAACATAAATTTTGGAATCAAGAAAAGACTCAATCCCTTAGTGCCAGGCCCCCCACCTTCGCGGCGAGCAAGAACGTAATGAATAATGTTCTCGTTGAGATCGCTATCACCTGAAGTAATGAATCGTTTTGTGCCTGTGATATGCCATGTTCCATCGGACTGCTTGACTGCTTTCGCGCGACCTGCGCCGACATCACTGCCCGCTTCTGGTTCGGTGAGCATCATCGATGCACCCCAATCGCGATCGACCATGAGTTTGGCAATTTTTTTCTGCTCGTCGGTTCCTAAATAGAAAGCAACTTGTGCGAAAGAGGTTCCTGACGCATAGATGTGAACTGACGGGTTTGAGCCAAGAACCATTTCTGCAATTGCCCATCGAAGAGAGGCTGGGATAACTGTTCCACCCAATTCTGTCGGCGCATCAATGCGCCACCACTCGCCATCCATATACGCTCGATATGACTTGATAAAGGAAGCAGGCAGTTTCACATCTCCAGTTGCTGGGTTGAAATCAACCCCGAGGCGATCGCCTTCTATAAAAGATGCGGCGAGATCATTTTCTGAAAGGCGCTTAACTTCTTCCAGCATGCCCATCACAGTTTCGCGATCGAGGTCCTTGTAGATGGACGTTCCGAGAACAGAGTCTCTCTCCAACAAGTCAAAAAGACAGAATTCGATATCGCGCAGATTCGCTATGTAATGGCCCATGAGCGTCTTTTCTCCTGATCACTTAAGTACAACGACTAGTACGCAAGGATGCTACTGGTGGGTAACTTATGCAACCTCTTCCGCGATTGGCGATTCGGGGGTTATGCTCTCGGCGTTGACAAGAACTTCCCCAAGTTCGCCAGCGGTTTCATAACCGATGGTCAACTCCAGTGCAACTGGTAATTGTCGAGGAGGCAGTACGTGGTATCGCGAACCGATAGCCCGAGAACGAGCGCCGCTAGAGCGCTGGCCCAGCAAGTTGGCCTGCCATTCGTCGAACTTATTGATTATCCGATAGAACGAGCCGCGGTTTCGATGGTTTCCCCAGCAATCTGCCGTCGCCATGAAGTTCTCCCGATTGCGTTGAATAACGGTCGCCTCATTTTGGCGATGGCCGACCCTGGCAATGTGGTTGCGATAGATGATGTGAGAAGCGCTGCCCGAACGCCGATTGATGCTGTTGGAGTAGAACGCGTGGATTTACTGGCGGCGATCGACAGATTTCTCAGGGCCGATGATGAATTAAGCGACCTGACCTCTGAGCTCATTGAAAAGAACGCTCCGGTTGAAACAATGGATTTCGCCTTCACTGAGGCCCTTGAAGACGATGCCCCAATTGTCCGTTTTGTGAATCTGTTGGTTAGCCAAGCTATCCAGGACCATGCCTCGGATATCCATATCGAGCCAGCCGAAGATGGTGTTCGTGTTCGATATCGCATCGATGGGGTTCTGCATGAAATGCAAAGCGCCCCAAAAAGTATTCAGAGCGGCGTGATTTCGCGCCTCAAGATTATGAGCGATATCGACATAGCCGAAAGGCGAAAACCGCAGGACGGACGAATGTCTGTAAGCCATGGGGGGCGCAAGATCGATTTGCGCGTTGCTACCTTGCCCACGGTGTGGGGCGAAAAGATCGTGATGAGAATTCTCGATAATCCTAATTCAAATCTGGATATTCGCGATCTTGCCTTGCTTGACCATAACTTCGAGGCTTACAAATCTTCGTACTCCAAACCCTACGGAATGATTCTTATTACGGGCCCGACAGGTTCGGGAAAGTCAACGACTCTGTATACGACTCTTGGGGCGGTTGCTCGTCCTGAGATCAACGTCATCACAGTTGAAGACCCGGTGGAATATCGGATGAAAGGGATTAACCAAGTTCAGGTTAATCCGAAAGCAGGTTTAACTTTTGCTAGCGCATTGCGTTCGATTTTACGAAGCGATCCCGATGTGGTTCTCATCGGAGAAATTCGAGATCACGAAACAGCTCAAATTGCAGTTGAAGCTTCCCTTACTGGCCACTTAGTTCTCTCGACGCTGCACACCAATGATGCGCCGAGTGCGATAACTCGTTTGACTGAAATGGACATTGAGCCATTCCTTGTTGGTTCCGCTCTCGATTGCGTTGTTGCGCAACGTTTGGCGCGCAGACTGTGCGGACATTGCAAGAAAGCGGTTGAACATGACGCTGAGTATCTAGCAAATTTGCGTTTTGGCTTTGATGTCGACCAACGCCCGCCAATTATTTATCAACCTCAGGGATGCGCGAGTTGTTCTAATACTGGTTACCGAGGTCGAATCGCTGTTCATGAGGTCATGATGGTCACTGAAGAAATTGAGCGGCTCACTGTTGCTCGATCCTCAAGTGCTGAGATCGGAAGAATGGCGCGACAACAAGGGATGATCACCCTACGTGAAGACGGATGGGAAAAAGTAAAACTTGGTCTTACTTCTGTCGAAGAGATTCTGCGAGTAGTCGCCTAATGAGCTCTTTACTTTCTCCACATCCAGATCTGATCTCGATTCTTGAACAGGTGGCAATTCAGCGAGCTTCGGATCTCCATCTCACTGCAGGAGCCTCACCCATGTTGCGCGTGAATGGTTCTTTGCAATCCATTGGCAATTCAGATCCTTGGAGCGCAGAAAAAGTGACTGAAGCGTTACTCACTCTTTTGTCAGAGCCTCAACGGGAGATATTTTCTCATGAACTTGAATTGGATTTCGCTTTCACGTTGACGACAGGTGCCCGATTCCGCGTGAACTATTATCAGCAGCGTGGGTCAATGGGCGCGGCTTTTCGCTTAATCCCGACTGAACTTAAAGGTCTAAAGGATCTAGGTATTCCAGATACCGTCGCAAAATTTGCACAACTCGCCCGCGGATTGGTTCTCGTAACTGGCCCAACTGGATCGGGCAAATCCACGACTCTGGCAGCTCTTATAGACCTTGTAAATCAAACTCGTGCCGACCACATTGTCACTGTCGAAGATCCGATTGAATTTCTACACGGCAACAAGAAGTCAATAGTGAATCAAAGAGAGGTTGGATCTGATTCACATAGCTTCGGGTCCGCACTCAAGCACGTATTGCGGCAAGACCCTGATGTGATTTTGATTGGCGAAATGCGAGATTTGGAAACGATCTCTGTCGCCCTAACAGCAGCCGAGACGGGTCACCTCGTATTTGCAACCCTTCACACTCAAGATGCCCCGCAAACTATTGATCGAATTATTGATGTATTTCCATCCCATCAGCAGGATCAAGTTCGCACGCAGTTAGCATCAACACTGCAAGGGGTGGTTTGCCAAACGTTAGTGAAGAGGGCTGACGGATCTGGTCGAGCCGTGGTCACGGAGGTTTTAGTTACAACACCAGCGGTAGCGAACCTAATTCGTGAAGGCAAGACCTACCAAATTATTTCCATGATGCAAGCGGGAAGAAACCTGGGTATGCACACCATGGATCAGCATCTAGCCGAGCTTGTTAGTACCGGCGTAATTTCCTATGACACTGCGGTAGAAAAGGCTCATGATGCAGACAATTTCTCGCGATTAACGCAAGGGGCACAGGTGACTATCAATTCTCAACGCGCAAACACGGGAGCGATTGATTTTGGCGATTCGTTCTCCAGAGGGTCTAGATAATGGCGACGGCAACATCATTCGCCTACACCGGGAGAAATGGATCCGGGAAGATCATAAAAGGGTCTATGGAGGCTCAAAGTGAAGCCGTTGTAGTTTCTCGTTTACAAAACATGGGGCTTTCACCGATCTCCGTTGTAAAGGGAGCAGGTACTACGGGCCTCAAGCGGGAGATTTCGATTCCTGGTTTCCAAAAGCGCGTGACACTCAAAGAGTTAGCTGTGATGAGTCGTCAAATGGCCACGATGATTGGTGCGGGATTATCGCTTTTGCGCACACTCAACATTCTTTCCGAACAGACAGAAAGCAAACCACTCGCAAAGGTCTTAGCTGGTATTCGAGATGAAGTTGAAACCGGTGTATCTACTTCAGATGCATTTGCGAAGTACCCTGACGTTTTCCCTCCCCTGATGATAAGCATGATTCGAGCGGGGGAGGCGGGCGGATTTTTAGAGGGAGCTCTAGATTCGATCGCTATCAATTTTGAAAAAGAAGTGAAGTTACGAGGAAAAATTAAATCGGCGCTTACCTACCCTGTCATTGTTTTCATTATGTCGATCGTTTCCGTTATCTCAATGTTGGTTTTTATCGTCCCGGTCTTTCAAAAGATGTTCTCCAGCCTTGGCGGAAAACTCCCGCTACCGACAATGATCTTGGTCTACGCCTCTCGCGCCATGGTCTGGGTTGGGCCAGTGCTATTCATCGTCGGAGTCAGCTTTGCCATCTGGTGGCCTCGTAATAAAAACACCGAAAAAGTACGTAAATTCCTCGACCCCCTTAAATTGAAGCTGCCAGTGTTTGGTTTGCTCTTGCGCAAAATTGCAGTCGCTCGATTTAGTCGGAATTTCTCAGACATGATCCGAGCCGGAGTGCCCATTTTGAGAGCGCTTCACATCGTTGGTGAAACCTCAGGGAATTGGGTAATTGCCAACGCACTTGAAAAAGTGGCCGAATCTGTGCGACAGGGAAATTCGCTTTCTGCCCCACTTCTTGACCAGCCAGTCTTTCCTCCCATGGTGACGCAAATGATCGCCGTGGGCGAAGATGCTGGATCCTTAGAAGTTATGCTCGACAAAATCGCCGATTTCTATGATCAAGAAGTTGAAGCGGCCACGGAGCAGTTGACCGCGATGATCGAGCCTCTCATGGTGGCTTTTTTAGGTGTAGTTATAGGCAGCATGGTTATTGCCTTGTACCTACCGATCTTCAACATCTCAAAACTCATCAAATAAACCGTCGCCCTAGTGGGGCTATCCCTCAACCTCGGCATTTGATGCGGCGTGTCGCCAAATATTCTTACAAAAGCACTTTACAACTCGTAAAACACCCTTGTAAGGTTCAAGCACTCGGTGGATATGAGGTTCTGCTTCATATCCGTTGAGTACTTCCCTAAGGTAAGGCGCCTTTGGGTGGGCGGGGCATATGCCCCGAAAAGACACTTGATCGCAAAGGATGGAAAACATGTCTTCGCTCATCGCCGGCGCACTAGCTAGTCGCCGTTCTTCCCTGCAAGAGAAAGAAAAGGGTTTCACCCTGATCGAGCTTCTTGTGGTTATCGTGATTATCGGCATTCTCGCCGCTATTGCAATCCCGGTTTATCTCAACGTACAAAACAATGCAAAAGACAGCGCGGTCCAGTCGGACCTCACAAACGCGAAGACCGCGGTCATTTCAGCCCAAACTACATCAGGGACTCTGCCTACAACCGCGGCAGATATCTCGACTGTAATCACGGCCGCAGAGGGATACACCAAGAGCGCAGACGTTGTTGGAGCAATTACCTATCAGGCAACTTCCAGCAGTTTCTGCATTGCAGCTAAAAGCGTCACGAACAGTGTCTTTTATGTGACAGACACTGCAGGTGTCACGAAACTTTCAGGCACTTTGCCCGCAGGTTGCACCGCCCCATAAGGCGCATATAACCACCCATAGGTTTCCGGGTGCCACACCCCTATGTGGCACCCGGAACTTCCCCCCTAACGGTGGTGATAAAAGTTTTGAACTCCCCCCAAAACAATTAGCTTTCAAGGTAGGTGAAAAAAATGCTAGTCGAAGAGATTTCAGTTTCGGATCTAACACTTTCTAACGAAGGTGGATTTGGTTTGATCGAAGTTGTTATCTCGATGTCATTGCTAGGGTTGCTTGCAGTTTCTTTCATTCCAGTGTTATTAAATTCCTGGAAAGACACAAGTGCCAACACAACAATCGCAACGGCCACACAAATCGTTAACGAACAAATCGAAGGAGCGAGAGCAGTCCGCTCCGCGCTCGCGACCACACCTAGCTGTCAAGATGTTATTTCCTTTCTCGGCGTAACACTTCCGCCAGTCATCGATCCACGAGGAGTAACTCTTCTTCCAAAATGGAGTGCGACGTCGTGCCCAAATAATTACCCCGGAGTCGTGCGTGCCCAAGTCTCTGTCACTCGTCAAGGAAATATAAAACCTGTGGCTTCCGCTATAACAATGATCTTCGTTAAGTCGGCGGTATAGAAAATGAAAAACTTCCCCGTAAAAGATAAAGAAAAAGGTTTAACTCTTCTTGAACTTTTAATTGCCAGCGGAATTTCGGTGCTTGTTATTTCTATTGCAAGTGGCCTTCTGATTAATGGTGTTCGCACCCAGGAATCAGCTCAAAAGGTTACGGATGCAGCAAATACTGCCCAACAAATAGTTCGTTCGATTCAATCCGGAGTGAGAAATGCTTCGGCAATTACGGTAACAAGTAACGCGGTGGCGGGTACACAATTATTACTGGCTCGTTCTGTCGGGCTAGATCCGACGACGACTGCACCATCCTGCCAAGCGTGGTACTACACACCTGCTAGTGGTGGAGCTGTCTATACGACAAAAACTTTTCCTGCATCCCTCATTACCCTCCCTTCAGGGGGCCCAAAAGGAATATGGACTCAATTGGGAACTGGCGTAACTCCCGCCGACCCTCTGACTGGAAAAGTATTTAACGCACCAAGTGGGTCACGTGTTGAATTGCGATTTGATGTTGCCGCTGGGAAACATCCATATGTTCGCATCAACACAACGACGTACACGCCGCAAGTAACGTCGGTGAGCTTATGGGAGCCACCAGTGTGATGGCGGTGGGAAGTGTCTCTATGTCATTACACGCAGCTGGATACACGACATCGACTCGTGCGGGCGTTCAAGCTCAAGCCGCAGCTGAGGCCGGTATTGATGTCGCCGCCGCAAGTCTTGCAACGGCGATTTGTCAGCCCGTCTACTCAAGCTCAACAGCCCCAGCTTTCTCGGTCACCGTGGAGTATTCGACTCTTGCTACATCTCCAGGGGCTGTAGACAACTCGTGGGTTAAAGGTTGCCCAGGAGTTGCGACGGCCGCTCGTCTGAGGCTGGTATCAACTGGAACGGCAAATAATGTAGGTGCGGCCGGGAACTCATCTCAAGACCTCCGAATCGTTGAGGCAATCTATCCATATATTCCACCACCCCCAACTTTTCTTATTACACCTTCTGGGTCTTCTCTGGCAACGTCACATGCTCAACAGGAACCACTATTAATGGTGATGTTATTTTGGGTTCAGGAGCATTTTCCGTAACCAGCGGATGCACTATCAATGGTGATTTATTTGCGTCCAGTGTTATAACGATTCAATCTGGTTCTGTTACAGGTAACGTGCATTCAGACGGCGAAGATGACGATAAAGACCACCCTGGGGTTTCATCTGTCACTGTCTCTGACGATTCAGAGGTGGACGGTGACGTGCACTCATCTGGCTCCGTAAAAATCCATGGCAAGATCGGTGGAGATGTTGTAGCTGGTCCCAACAAAGTGCATTCGGATATTTCTAGTGGCGCCTCCGTAGGAGGATCAGTAATTACTGCTGGAACTGTGACCGCGGCCGCGGGCGCAGTGAAAGGTACGATCACAACAAATCAAAATGGCGTGGTCAACCCTGCCATCCCAGTTGTTCCGGGATGGGTAGATTTCGCGTTTAACGCCAGCGATTGGAAAACATCCGCTGGTGTTAACTACACAGTTCTGACTCTCGGAACCTGCACTACGAATAACCTGACTACCGCGCTCAACACCGTTCAAAACTCATTGACGCCAATAATTCTCGACACACGAAGTTGTGGTGCGGTGACAGATTTGCGTAACAGAAATTTGAGCCTTAAGAGCGATACAGTGATTGTGGCAAACGGTCTAAATCTTGGTTCTTCACAAGTCACCTCTTCTAACACGACTACAAAAAAGCTCTGGCTAGTCGTTCCCGACGCTGTTAATGACTCACTTCCAACCTGTGGCGCGGGAAGTTCAGTGACTGTCGGAAATGGATTTGTAGTAAACCAATCGGTAAACGCTCTTATTTACTCCCCTTGCGCGATCGTGAATTCTGGTGACACGTGGCAAGGTCAGATGTACGCCTCCTCCATAACAAATACTTCAACGTTTACTTTGAATTACGTTCCTATTGGCCTTCCGAATGTAAATCTGAGTACCGGTCTAACGGCCACTTTGCCAGGTACAGGAACACTCGGGGATAGAACGTCTCTACGAAATCTCTCAGTGGGTTAACGTGCCCATCCTCGCCTTTGTTCTTGGTTCCCTCATTGGCTCCTTTCTCAATGTTGTCATCTATCGGCTACCTCGTCGAAAGTCCGTGGTCTCTCCTAAGAGCGCTTGTCCTCACTGCAATGTGCTCATTAGTGGATACGACAACATTCCGATTCTCTCGTGGCTTATATTGCGTGGAAAATGTCGAAGCTGCAGAACTAGAATTTCTTCCCGCTACATCTTCATCGAGATTGTAACCGCCACGCTTTTTGCTTTGATCGCCTGGAAATTTCCACCCGTTACGGCAGCAAAGGCTCTCGAACTAGTTGCTCTTCTCTATTTAGCAGCGATAAGTATTGTCCTGGCGATGATCGACCTCGAAACGCACACTTTGCCCAATCGAATTGTCCTCCCAAGTTACATTATTGGCTCGGTTCTGATGGGAGCATCAGCCATTGCTAGTGGAGATTTCTACTCTCTTGGTAGAGCGTTCCTTGGTGCGGCGGTGATGTGGCTTCTTTATCTATTTATGGCTCTGACATATAACGGAGGAATGGGATTCGGCGACGTCAAAACTGCTGGTGCTCTCGGACTCTTTCTTGGGTATTTGGGATGGACTGTGCTCATCGTCGGAGCTTTCTCTGCATTCTTACTCGGAGGAATATTCGCTCTTGGACTAATGATGACAAAGAAAGTGAAACTCAAAAGTGGTATTCCATTTGGTCCGTGGATGTTGGTAGGCGCTTGGATCGGAATATTTCTAGGCGGCGGAATCGCTGAGGGATACCTCAATCTGTTTGGGCTAACACAAGGGATTTAACTCAGATCAAAGCAATTAATAGGGGGATCGGCATGAGTGTTGTTGGCTTAGACATTGGTACTACAGCTCTGCGCGCGGTGGAATTGGTTGAAGGCAAAAAGAAGCGAATGAGCATTGCTCGCTATCACGAGATCCGATTACCTCAAGGTGCCGTGAGCCGAGGAGAAGTTTCTCAACCTGAAATTGTCGGCCCAGCGCTAAAGAAACTCTGGACCGAGGGCGGGTTCAAGAGTAAAAATGTGGTGCTAGGTACTGGAAATTATCGCACTCTTGTTCGCGACCTTTCCGTCCCCAAAGCTCCACTATCGCAGATTAAAGAATCACTGCCGTTTCACATGCAAGGCTCACTCCAGATCCCCATCGAGAATTCACTCTATGACTTTTATCCGATTTCAGAATCACTTAGTGAAAATGGGCAGATGGTGAATGGCTTGTTGATCACAAGCGAGAAGCAGGCAGTATTGAACAATATTCACAATGTGGAACTATCCGGACTGTATCCAGTTGAAGTTGACCTCATTCCATTTGCATTGAGTCGGCTCTTGGTTTCTCGTGCACATATCGTTGGCACTGTCGCCCTCGTGGAAGTTGGCGCCAATACGACAAGCATTGTGGTTGCCATGAATGGAGTTCCTAACTTTGTTCGAATCATTCCTGCCGGTGGAGACGATCTAACTGATGCACTCAGACTTGGCTTGGATATCGAGGGATACAAGGCTGATGTTTTGAAACACACCTTGAGAATTGGAACCGACATAGCTAACAAAGAGGGAGCGATGTCAATGACTCCGGAGTGTACGTGCGCGAAGTGTCAGGCCGATTTGGCGACGATTGATGACCCTCGGGTTCAAGAGATTCTCAGAACTGTATCTATGGATCTTTTAGGAAGTATTCGAAATACCATCAATTACTTCAATAACGTCAGACCGGACGAACATGTGAGTGAGATATTACTTAGCGGCGGCGGCACACAACTTGCGGGCTTTGCAGAAGCGCTGAGTGAGATTATCCAACTGCCTGTATCAATTGCCGATCCACTTAGCTCAATTGCATTCGGACGCAGAGTCAGTAGCGACAAGTGGCTTGCCGGAGGAGCGAACTTTTCAGTTGCTCTTGGTTTAGCTTTACGAGAATTCTAATGGGAAGAAAAAAGAAGTTTCCGACTCTTCTTTTGGGTGGGGAGCCTCGAGTAGATCTCATCCCCAATGAGGTTAGGCAAGGTCGTCGCGCAAAGGTCAGCAGACGCCGACTCGGTTTCCTGGTGATTCTGATCGCAGTCTTGGTAGCAGGCGAGACGGTGCTAGTGCGGGCACAGGCTTTGCAAGCGCAACGACAGTTGGGAATTGCAAACGCGAACACCAAATCATTGCAGTTACAGATTGCCAAATATGGTGAGGTTCAAAAGATTCAGAGTCAGGTGAACACGATTCAAGCAGCTCAGGAAGTAGGCACTTCAACTGAGATTGATTGGAGGGCGTATCTGATTTCGGTTCAAGCCACACTCCCGTCTAACGTGTCACTTGACTCGATAAACATTGATTCAGCCACTCCATTTGCGCCCTTTACGCAGGCCACTGCGCCGCTTCAAGGATCTCGGATTGCCACACTCAGTTTCACGGCTAAAAGTGCAACCCTCCCAAAAGTTCCTGCATGGCTAAATGCACTTACTTCGCTAACGGGTTATTCAGATGCCTCGCCCGGCTCTGTCACAAGAAATGATGCGGGCGGTTACCTGGTAAATATCACGATGCACATCAATGAGGGAGCTTTCACTCATCGCTTTGCAAAGGGTGGTGATCCACAATGAAGAACAGATTTTGGGTAGTAGTCGCTGCAGTTCTCATTGTCCTTATTTTATTAGCCGGGTGGATTTTTGGAATTGGACCACAACTTTCCTTGATCTCGAGTACGAACAGCAAACGAGTTGCAATTGAAGATTCTAACGCTGCTGCCCAATCGCGCCTCATTCATCTAAAGGCTGACTATTTGGGAATTGATGCTCTCAAAACCAAACTCGCTGATCTGAAAGGTTCCGTGCCTTCCACTGCTTCGATCCCAACTTTTGTCACCGAACTCAACAGTACTGCGAATTCCAATGGCGTTACAGTCAAGTCGCTCTCAGTTTCAGATGCGAGGCAATATGCGCCAGCTCCTGCAACTCCCGCAGGAAGTTCTGGGAAGGCACCCACGCCGGCCACCACTAACGCACTTATCAGCGGTTCCAACTTTGTTCTCATCCCGGTTCAATTTTCAATATCCGGAGACTATGCAAAGGTTTTGAATTTTGTTCATGATATTCAAAATGGCACTCGGCTTTTCTTGGTTTCGACTTTTTCAAGTACCGGTGCGACAAATACCAAGGCCGCATCCCTGAAAGACAAAAATGTCCAACTCGTAGATTCAAATATAAGCGGATTCGCTTACGTAATTCTCGGGCAAGGCTGAAAAGAGAGCGGGCGACGGGAATCGAACCCGCGCTGTCAGCTTGGGAAGCTGACGTGATGCCATTTCACTACGCCCGCAGTGGCCTATTGGGCAAGCATAGGCAGAGAGAGTAAAGTCGCCAACTATGTTGCTAAGTGATCGCGATATTCGCGCAGAAGTGAAGGCAGATCGAGTTCGAGTTGAGCCTTTTGATGAAGGCATGATTCAACCCTCAAGCGTGGATGTGCGATTGGACAAATTCTTTCGAGTTTTTGAAAATCACAAATACTCCGTGATCGACCCATCTATTGAACAGGGCGAACTCACGCGCGAGGTGGAAGTTGGTCCTGACGAATTCTTTATTCTCCACCCTGGTGAATTTGTTCTCGCGAGTACTTACGAAGTCATCACTTTGCCGGACGACATCGCCGGACGTTTGGAAGGGAAGTCATCTCTGGGGCGCTTGGGTTTGCTGACACACTCGACTGCGGGCTTTATCGATCCCGGTTTTTCGGGTCACATCACGCTGGAACTTTCCAATGTGGCCAATTTGCCTGTCAAACTCTTCCCTGGAATGAAGATTGGGCAACTCTGTCTCATCAAACTCTCATCTCCTGCCGAGCACCCGTACGGTTCAGCGCTCTATGGATCCCGCTACCAAGGTCAGCGTGGGCCAACACCAAGCAGATCCTGGATGAACTTTCACCAAAGCGATATCAAGTAAGAATTAATTAGAGTAAATTAGTCGCATGTCCACAACAATTATTGTTCTCGTAGTTCTTGCCATAATCGCGCTATTCGTTATTTCGCTTTATAACCGCCTTGTGCGGATGAATGTAGGCGTCGACGAGGCTTTCGCTCAGATCGAAGTGCAACTCAAGCGCCGGTCCGACTTAATTCCTAATTTGGTTGAAACCGTAAAAGGATATGCATCTCACGAAAGCGCGACCTTCGAGAAAGTTGTCGCGGCACGTGCAAAGGCTACGACAGCAAGCGGAGTTGCAGATGTGGCCGCCGCCGATGGCATGCTTACTCAAGCGCTTCGAGGTTTGCTTGCTGTAGCTGAGGCATACCCAGACTTGAAGGCATCAACAAACTTTCTTGCCCTTCAAGAAGAACTCTCGACAACTGAGAACAAAGTTTCCTTTGCTCGTCAGTACTACAACGACAATGTCCGCTCACTCAACACCGCGGTAAAAACCATCCCTACTTCACTTTTCGCAGGACTTGCAAAAATCACGGCGCGTCCGTTTTATGAAGTCGAGGACCCACAATCCCGCCAAGCTCCAACGGTTAAGTTCTAACCCGTTTTTATGGCAGGGGTATCCTTTCGCGCATCCGAAGTTGCAAATAAGAGGAAGACTTACTTTTTGCTCGGCGGAATGGGGCTGCTTGTTGGTCTAGTCATTTACGCTGCCCTCACATATTTTGGCCAAGGGACTGCTGGCATCGTGCCAATTGCCGTTGGTATCGCGCTCATTTCTATTTGGGGTTCGTACTACTCATCCGACACTATCGTCCTAAAGATGACGGGTGCTCGGGAGATACAAGCAAGCGACAACCCCAATCTCTTCAACCTTATTCAAGAGGTCACGATTGCTAGCGGATTGCCTATGCCAAAGGTGGCGATTGTGGAAGATGATGCCCCAAACGCATTTGCGACGGGAAGAAATCCAGAACATGCGGTCATCGCTTTCACGACGGGAATTCTGAATGTGATGGATAGGGATCAGTTACAAGGTGTGGTCGCACATGAAATGTCACACGTGGGAAATCGGGACACACTTGTCTCTGCGGTGGCTGCTACGACTGCCGGTGCCATTGCGATATTGAGCGATATTTTGACTCGAATGATGTGGTTCGGCGGGGGGCGCCGCGATGATCGAGACAATAATTCCAATCCGATTGCCCTAGTTGTCTCATTAGTGATTTTGATTCTGGCTCCAATTGCAGCGGTACTTCTCAAATCTGCTATCTCTCGACGACGAGAGGCGCTGGCAGACGCAACTGCAGTTGCTTTCACGAGAAATCCTGCGGGTCTACGTTCTGCTTTGGAAGTTTTAGCCGCAGATTCAACTGTCGTACGACAGCGCTCAACGGCTGTTGCACATATATGGATTGAATCTCCCTTAGATTCAAAATCCGTGTCACGGCTTTTCGCTACTCATCCTCCAATAGAGGAACGAATTGCAGCCCTTCGCGCAATGGAAAACTTAGGGCCAAACACATAAGGCATAGATATTCGGCTACTAATTAGCCAGATATTGGGAAGAAGAGTGTAAAGGTAGCGCCTTCGCCTTCTTTTGAAGTCACACTCACTCGGCCTCCATGAGCTCTCATCACAGCATCGACGATTGATAAACCAAGACCGCTACCTTCATCTTTTGAGCGCGTACGTGACGGGTCTGCACGGAAGAAGCGCTCGAAAATTCTTTCTTGATCGCCTTCGCTCAAACCAGGACCCTTATCTGAAACGGAAACCGTTGCTCCGTCATCAGAATTCGCAATAACAACTCTGATCGGAGTTCCGTTAGGTGTGTGGGTGCGAGCGTTCGCCAGTAAATTAGCAACAACTTGGTGTATGCGGTCCGGATCACCAAGGACGTAAATATCGTCTAGAGGTTTCTCGTAAGAAATGGGATGGTTTGGTCCAGCGGCACGTGCAGACACAACGGCGTCGTCAACGCTTGCGCCGAGATCAACCGGAACACTTGGTATCTCACGTGCCTGATCGAGTCGGGCCAACAAGAGCAGATCTTCAACGAGTGAGCCCATTCGGACGGATTCTTTTTCAATTCGGGAGACTAATTCCTTTGTCTCTACCTCGCCCTGAACTGCACCCTGCCGATGAAGTTCCGCGAATCCACGAATAGCAGTGAGCGGAGTTCGAAGCTCATGGCTAGCATCGGCGACGAATCGACGAAGCCGACTTTCACTTTCAGTACGAGCAGCGAAAGATTCTTCAATCCGCGCAAGCATTTGGTTGAGGGAAGAAACGAGGCGTCCAACTTCAGTATCTGGATTCGCCTCTGGTAGACGAGCCGAAAGGTCACCCGCAGCAATGGATTCCGCAGTTGTTTCAACGGCTTCTAGTGGCCTTAGACCGATGTCAATCACTTTGCGAGAAGCGAGACCAATTAGCAGGAGAGCTATCAAGCCGATAAAGATAAAGAGTAATTGAAGACGATGGACCGTCTGGTCGACATTATCTAGTGACTGTGCGACCACGACGCTACCTACGGCAGAAGGAAGTAAACGTGCGAGAACTCGAAATTCGGTGCCTTGTGCATCGATAGTGAATGGCAGGCTCTTATGTTTAAGAACTACGGCGGGAGTGAAACCTTGAATATATCTACTTACAGCTTGAGAATTTAGGTCTCCGCCTACAACGCCCACAATATTTCCGGTTGCATCCAACAACGTCACGGACATAGTTGTCGGAACCTGTCTTAATGGACGAAGCGGAGACTGCGTTTTTGCAGCTGCACTTGGCGATTCCCCACTCTCATCGTTTTCCGATGGCGTACCCGCAGTTTGATCCGGCGAAATACCAGCTCGATCTAAGCGAAGTTCAGAACCGCCCGCAACGCTGGTGAGTTGGCCATCCACCTGATTGACAAGGAAGTTGTGAAGAGAGGTTCGCGCGGCAATATCGGAGGCAATGAATCCCAGCGCAGATAGCAACACCACGCCGACGGTAAGACGATTGCGCAAACTCCACATTGAAAGGGGCGTGGAGACTTTGCGCAAAGGAGAAGCCATGATGTCGGTGAGTGTATTAGGTAAGTTGAGTTATTTCTTGGGTGGCATTCGCAAGCGATAACCCACTCCACGCACGGTATGAATTAGCGGAGGATCGAAGATGTCGATCTTCTTGCGCAGATAGGAGACATAAGTTTCAACAATTCCGGCATCGCCGCGAAAATCGTATTGCCATACGTGATCCAAGATCTGGGCCTTTGAGACAACTCGGTCTGCATTGATGAGTAAATATCGCAGCAATAGGAATTCAGTTGGCGATAGATCAATCAACTGACCTGCTCGACGAACTTCATGCAAACCTTCATCCAACTCAAGATCTGCAAAGCGAATCTTTTCATCATCTGGCTTCATTTCAATTGCGCCAGTACGACGCAAGAGCGCTCGCAAGCGCGCAACTAACTCTTCTAAACTAAATGGTTTCGTCATGTAGTCATCGCCACCGATGGTTAGCCCGGCGACCTTGTCTTCCATGCCGTCTTTAGCGGTGAGAAAAAGAACCCCAACATCGTGGCCTTCGCTGCGCAGTTGACGGCAGACTTCGAAACCATCGACATCTGGCATCATGACATCGAGAACGATCGCATGAGGGTGGAACTCTTCGGCAGCCTGTAGGGCTTGGGCTCCATTTGCCGCGGTTCGAACATCGAAGCCAACGAATCTCAAACTTGTCGAGATCAAGTCGCTAATGCTGGACTCGTCATCCACCACCAAAATTCGATGGGTCGTGACCTCATTTACCTCATGTTTTACTTCACGCTCTTTGAGAGTCGTCATTGTCATCACCTCAAAGCAGATACTCCACCCAAAGTCTGTGAATTAACTGAGAAATGCCTCAATGCTGGCTCGGTATTTCAGGCTTTTCACGGGGTTAATTCAGAATCGGGGCCGTAACCGAGCGCAAAAGCGCTTGGGCTACATCAAGAACCTCAACTTTGCTCTCCTTGGACATCACGCCATCGCCGACCATCACTCGGCAGAATGGACACGCGACAGCAACCTCTTCAGCCCCAGTAGCAAGTGCCTCTACCACTCTATTGATATTGATGCGGGTGCCGAGTTTTTCTTCCATCCACATTCGTCCGCCACCACCACCACAACAGAAAGATCGCTCTTGGTTGCGTGGCATCTCGGTGATTTTTACACCCGTTGCTTCAAGTAGCTCACGGGGTGGTGCGTAAATCTGATTGTGTCGACCGAGGTAGCAAGGATCGTGATAGGTCAACGGTTTCGTACTCTTGTTGATCGGAGTTAATTTGCCTTCGCGGACCAACTGATTGAGAAGTTGAGTGTGATGAACCATGACCAATTCAAAACCACTTTGCGCATAATCTCGCCCTATTGTTGTGAAGCAATGTGGACAGGTGACAACGATCTTCTTCTGTCCTTTATCTGGACGAGAAGCAAAAACTTCCTCGAAGGTCGCGATGTTTTCCTTAGCCAAGATTTGATAGAGGAATTCATTTCCCGCTCGCCTCGCAGGATCACCAGTGCAAGTCTCTTTCTTTCCTAAAACAGCGAAGGAAACATCTGCCATGTAGAGCAACTCTGCGACAGCCTTGGTGGTCTTCTTTGCTCTCTCTTCGTATGCTCCAGCACATCCAACCCAAAATAAATACTCGACGTCTTCGGGCAATTCACCCTCAACAACGCGAACAGGGAAATCACATTCGGCGATCCATCCTTCTCGGTCATTTCGATTAGCGCCCCATGGATTTCCAGAATTCTCAAGATTGCGGAAGGTTCCACTTAGTTCAGAAGGAAACTCAGACTCAACTAGAACTTGAAAACGTCGCATATTTACGATGTGATCTATATGTTCAATATCGACTGGACATTCATTGACGCAAGCGCCACACGTTGTGCAAGACCAAAGGACGTCAAGTGAGATGGGAGCTAATTCCCCAACCAGGGCTTCGTTTTCGACCACTTTTGCCATTGCGTGGTCGCGCATCGCCATGATGAGAAGTTTGGGAGACAAAGGTTTGTCGGTATGCCAGGCCGGGCACTGAGATTGGCAGCGGCCGCACTCTGTGCATGAAGTCATGTCGAGCAGACCCTTCCAAGAAATGTCCGCGCGAGTTCCTAAACCGAACACGTCATCTTCAGATGGATCATCAAAGTCGATGGCTTTTCCGTGCGAGAGCATTTCAGGAAGTTCGCCAAGTGAGTTGGAGCCATCGCTATGGCGTTTGTAATAAACATTAAAGAAGGCGAGAAATCGATGCCAAGCGACTCCCATTGTTAGGTTTAGTGAAATAACTATGAACCAAAGCATGGAGACAACGATTTTGATTGCTGCCACAATTTGAATTGAGTTAAGGATTGTCTGAAGGGGGAGTTCTTTGAAGTTTAAAACAACTCTCCATGTGAACGGATAATGCCAACTCCATTCAGTGTCGTTCGATAGTGCACCTTCTAGGCCGCGAAGTGCAACGACGCAGAAAACAATTGCAAGAATTGTGGCTTCAACGTAGTAGGCCTTAAGGGATCCAGAGCCAAAGAAACGTGACTTCTTCCCCTTGCGAGAGAATCGAGTTACCTGACGAATTCCAATCAGGGTTACGATTCCAAGACCAGTAAATATAGTGATTAGCTCAGTGATGTATTCATAAGGAATAAAGTTGCCAATTAAAGGAAGTGTAAAATAAGGATCAAGGACCTGTCCGTAGGCGGTGATAAGGGTTCCAAATAAGGTGACGAAACCAACCATCACTCCCCAGTGCGCAATTCCGGTTCCAGTGAAATTGAGCATTTTCGTATGGCCAACAATTTCACCAAGCATGTGTGCAAAGCGTGAACCTTTAGCGTCGCTTCGGGTGGGATCAGGCTGACCTTTTCGGTAAATAGCTAGGAGCTTTCGGCCATTCACGAAAAGTAGAGTCAGGGCTACGACCGTGGTTCCGTAGGCGATGATGGGAAGGAAGATATTCAACCAATAGGACATAGGACAGAGCGTAACCGTGATGAGTACATGGGGCGATATGTGCTCAAATAACCGTGTTCATAGATTAGGTTTTAGGTATGAAGATTCTCGTAACGGGCGGAGCAGGATTTTTGGGCTCACATTTGTGTGAGAGATTGCTCGAGCTCGAAAATGAGGTCATTTGTGTGGACAATTTCTTTACAGGTGCGAAGGAAAATATCGAGCACCTCATAGGAAACCCGCATTTTGAACTTATACGTCATGACGTGACCTTCCCCTTGTATTTGGAAGTGGAGGGCATTTTCAATATGGCATGTCCTGC
>JAPLBP010000031.1 GCA_026392695.1 Actinomycetota bacterium
GCAGAAGATGCATTCGGAGATATGGACTTCAAGGTTGCAGGTACTCGTGAATTCGTTACCGCGCTACAACTTGATACAAAGCTTGATGGAATTCCAGCCTCGGTTCTTGCTGGCGCTCTTCACCAAGCAAAAGAAGCCCGTCTTGCTATTCTGGATGTTATGGCAGAGGCCATTGACTCACCAGATGAGATGAGCCCATTTGCTCCTCGTATTATCTCTATCAAGATTCCAGTTGATCAGATTGGCGCAGTGATCGGGCCTAAGGGCAAGATCATCAACCAGATTCAAGACGAGACTGGCGCAGAGATTTCAATCGAAGATGATGGAACGATTTACATTGGCGCAACTGATGGGCCAAAGGCAGAAGCTGCCCGCGCTCAGATCAACGCCATTGCTAATCCGCAGATGCCAGAAGTTGGAGAGCGCTACCTAGGTACCGTTGTAAAACTTGCAGCATTTGGTGCATTTATATCGCTACTTCCAGGAAAGGATGGCCTGCTCCACGTCTCGCAGATTCGCAAGATGCATGGCGGCAAGCGCATTGAAAACCTCGAAGAGGTAATGAAGGTTGGCGACAAGATTCAGGTTGAGATTGGTGAGATTGACCCTAAGGGCAAGCTTTCCCTCGTTCCTGTAATGGATGACGCCCCCGCGTCAGCCGAATAGTCGCAAAGCCAACTTCTAAGTGAGCGTTAAGCGCACTGTTCTCTCTAGTGGCCTTCGTATCGTTACGGAAGAAGATCCGACGGTACGAAGCGCCGCTATTGGAATTTGGGTCAATGTAGGTTCGCGTGATGAAACCCCAGCAGTTGCTGGGGCTTCTCACTTTCTGGAGCATTTATTGTTCAAGGGAACCACAACTCGAACGGCGCTAGAAATTTCTTCATCGATTGAATCTGTCGGTGGCGAAATGAATGCTTTTACCGGCAAGGAGTACACCTGTTTTTATGCTCGTGTGATTGATACCGATTTGCCGATGGCTGTCGATGTCGTTTCTGATCTGATCACTTCTTCGATCTTCACTGCAGAAGATGTGGATTCTGAACGCAAAGTTGTTCTAGAAGAGATTGCGATGCGCGATGGCGATCCAAGTGATCTCGTGCACGATCTCTTCTCTGATACCTACTACGGCGATACACCCATCGGCCGCTCAATTCTCGGAACCACCGATTCGATAAAAACGGTCTCACGTGGAAGCATTTTTAATTATTACAAGAAGCGCTATTTACCGCAGGATTTAGTTGTGGCTGTTGCTGGCAACATTAAGCACAAGCAGGTTGTCGCGCTCGTCGAAAAGGCGCTCTCACGCGATGGGTTCCTGGATGTAAAAGGCACCCCGCAACTACGCCCAAACAAACCTTTAAAAGTGAAGTCGCAAAAATCTGTCGGATTGATTAATCGCAAGTCCGAGCAGGCACATCTGTTTTACGGCATGGCCGGTGTCTCTCGTGGAGATGACCGACGTTTCACCATGGGGATCCTCTCAGCCGCACTTGGTGGCGGAATGTCCTCTCGCATCTTTCAAGAAATTCGTGAGAAGCGCGGCTTGGCTTATTCGGTCTATGCCCTTGCCCAGCAATTTGCAGGTTCAGGAGTTTTCGGCATTTACGCCGGATCCAATCCTTCAAAGGCCGTGGAAGTAGTAGAAGTTATTCGTGAAGTTCTCAACGACGTTGCCGAAAACGGGATGACTGAAGAAGAAATCTCCCGCGCCAAAGGGTTGGTCAAAGGCACGATGGTTCTCAACCAAGAGGACTCCGGTGCGCGAATGATGAATATTGGCAAGAGTGAAATTGTTTACGGCGAGATAAAGGGATTTGATCAAGTGCTGGAAGAGATTTCAGCGGTAACCCCGGAGGGAGTTAAGAAAGTCGCTGGCGAGATCTTGGTCCAAAAGCCTACGCTTGCCCTTATTGGTCCGTTCCGAAATGCGGCCAAGTTCGAGAAGATTTTGGGGGCCTAAAGTGACCATTCGAGTGGGCGTGCTTGGCGCAAAGGGACGGATGGGCGCAGAAGTTGTGCGGGCCGTTTCTGAATCTACCGATTGCGAAATCGTCGCCCAGCTTGATCTTGGAGATTCACTGGACGCTCTCCTTACATCAAAGGCAGAAGTCATTGTTGATTTCACGACTCCTGATTCTGTGATGTCCAATCTCGAATTTGTTATCAGTCATGGAATTCACGCGGTTGTAGGTACGACCGGGTTTACCGATGATCGAATTGCCACTTTGAAAAATCTTCAGGCAAAGCATCCTGCGGTGGGAGTATTGATTGCACCCAACTTCGCGCTTGGTGCAGTCTTGATGATGCAATTTTCCAAACAAGCAGCAAAATTTTTCGAGTCAGCGGAAATTGTCGCTGGAACCTCGGCACGTACCGCAGAGTTGATTGCTCAGTCTCGCAAAGAGGCAGGACTACCTGCCGCCCCAGATGCGACAAAAACCTCACTCGATGGTGCACGTGGTGCAAACGTTGGCGGCATCCCAGTTCATTCGCTGCGAGTTCGCGGACTCGTCGCACATCAAGAAGTGATCTTTGGCGGCCCGGGGGAGACTCTGACCATTCGCCATGATTCTCTAGACCGGATTGGTTTCATGCCGGGAGTCATGCTTGGCGTAAGAGAAGTGGCAAAACGGCCGGGAATAAATGTTGGACTAGAAGGGTTCTTGTCGCTATGAGTTCACAAATTACGATGTATTCAGGTGACTGGTGTGGCGATTGCCGACGTTCCGAGCGGTTAATGAAGTCTCTCGGCGTTAAGTACGACGTCATCGATGTTGAAACCGTGGCCGGAGCGGCAGAGAAAGTTCGCGAATACAACGGCGGGGCACAATCGATTCCGGTCATCGTTTTTTCAGATGGAACGCACCTCACAGAGCCATCGGATTTGCAATTGACTTCTAAGTTGAAAGAACTCGCCCTTATTTAGTGCTCTTTACGAACTAGTTGGCGAGTGCTTGAGCAGCGGCACCGCCGGGCGTATTGGGATCTAGGTAGCCAGGATCTGGATAGACGAATGAAACTCCGTTTCGAATAAGGCTAACTACGGAAAATAAGCAGACAAGCATCGTTATGAGGCAGACGGCGTAAAGATAAAGGGCGCGCCAATCGATTCGATCGCGCTTCTCAACCGGCTTAGCCGCCTTCTTCTTTTTCTGAGACTTCTTTGCTTTGGGAATAACGGTAGCGTCTACTGATTCCTCATTTTTTGCCATACCGCCACTCTACAAGGATCTGTTCTAAGCCACTATTGCCTTTTTCCTCCTCTTAGAAAAGACTTCCCGTATCGAATGAGGGGGTTCGGATATGTCCGCTGGCAAAAAAGTAGCCTCAGGGCTCGTTTCGTCGCTTTCTTCCTTGGTTCTTACTATCGCCTTCATAGTATCAATTGCTAACGTGATGGTCGCAAGCATGAGCCATGTCGGTGAATCCGCTGCGGCAGTGGTGAAACAGGTCTCCTCTGACCCTGCTTCGCTTAACTCGATAGTGGATGAGTTTGCGAAGAACACAGACCCTAAGTTTGCTAGCCAGATCAACAAGAACCGTGCACAGATAAATGAAGCCATTGCTTCGCTGGGCTCATCCCAAGAGTTTCGGGATCTGATTGCATCAACGCTTGATCAAATATCGAAAGCAACTCTTGACGGTTCACCCTCCGTCACTGTGGATTTTTCTAAAATTGCCAATGTCGTGGCGACCAAAGTTAATGCTGCTGCG
>JAPLBP010000118.1 GCA_026392695.1 Actinomycetota bacterium
GAGATCTCAACCACGTCTTCTTCACTTCATCCGGTGGTGAGGCTGTAGAGACTGCGGCAAAACTCATTAAGCAGTTTTTTAAACTGACTGGACAACCGCTGAAACACAAGATCATTAGTCGCCATGTGGCATATCACGGCACCACACAGGGTGCCTTGTCGATTACTGGCATTCCGGCTGCGAAGCAATTCTTCGAGCCACTTATCGCGGGTCATCATAAAGTCCCCAACACCAACTTCTATCGCGCACCACTTAATCACCGAGACTCATTTGAAGAATTCGGGCAATGGGCCGCAAATCGAATTGAAGAGGCAATTATTTTTGAAGGTGCGGAAACTGTTGCGGCGGTCTTTATTGAACCAGTCCAAAATTCTGGAGGGTGTTTCCCGCCTCCCCCTGGCTACCTTCAACGCGTGCGGGAAATCTGTGATCAGTATGACGTGATAATGGTGTGCGATGAAACCATCAATGGCTTTGGGCGCATCGGTGAGTATTTTGCTTCGACGCGATACGGAGTAGTTCCCGACATCATTACCTGTGGAAAAGGAATGACCTCTGGCTATTTCCCAATGGGAGCCATGATTGCAAATGAACGCCTATATGCGCCTTTCCGAAAGGGCACGAATACTTTTCTCCACGGTTTTACTTTTGGTGGTCACCCAGGAGGAGCCGCGGTTGCCCTTGCGAATTTGGATGTACTTGAAAAAGAGAAGATCAATGAAAAGGTGCGCGCCAACGAAGGCGCTTTGCTTTCCACGCTTGAAAAACTATACGACTTACCAATCGTTGGTGACATTCGAGGCGCGGGTTATTTCTATGGAATTGAAATGGTGAAGGACACCGCCACCCGCGAAACCTTTAGCTCGGAAGAGAGCGAACGTTTGTTGCGTGGCTTCCTATCAAAAGCACTCTTTGATAACGGTCTTTACTGCCGTGCAGATGATCGAGGTGATCCAGTAATTCAGGTCGCCCCACCACTTATTTGCGATCAGAGCCACTTCGATGAAATTGAATCCATTTTGAGGACGGTCCTCACAGAGGCCGCATCTATCATTCTCTAATGGATGACCTAACTAAAATTCATCGGGCTCCTCATAAGGGGAATACGGATCCAGAAGTTGCCAAGCAGATTATCTCCTCGGCCAAAATCTGCCACGTTGCCATTAGCGTGGAAGGTCAGCCTTTTTCGATACCTGTGGCATGCGCACCTTATGGCGATGAGATCCTGCTTCACGGTTCAAAGGCTTCGCGCCTTTTTAAAACTCTAGCGTCAGGAGCACAGGCTTGTCTCACAATTACGCATCTGGATGCTCTAGTGCTTGCTCGCTCCTCTTTCGAATCATCTATGCATTATCGATCTCTGATGGCCTTTGGAGCAGCACGTGAATTAGAAAGCGATGAGAAGTTTTCGGCACTTGATCTACTGACCGAGCACCTGTTCCCCCAACGAACTTGCGAGTTGAGAAAATCAACTTCCCAAGAAATAGCCGCGACAACAATTCTCGCTTTCCCCCTCACTCAGATAAGCGTCAAAGTTTCCGCAGGAGAGCCAGATGACGTTAAAGAAGATCTCTCCTCTGACGTATGGGCCGGATTTGTTCCGATTCGTACGATGTACGGTGAACCAATTGCGGCCGCCAATTTGAGACCAGGAATTCCCGTACCCGATTACATTGCCACTTGGGTCGCCGGTTAACGCAAATGTCGCTCTGGTGGGATCTTGTACCTCGACCGAAATTTTCGCCAGATGATATTGATCAAGAATGGGATGTTGTCATTGTTGGCGCAGGTTTTAGTGGGCTGTGGACTGCCCACCACCTTCTAATTTCACAGCCAGAGCTCAAAATAGCGATTCTAGATAAGGGTCATGCTGGTTCTGGGGCTAGTGGTCGAAACGGCGGATGGGTCTCAGATCTTTACCCCGTGAGTGATGAAGGCCTAACAAAGGACTTTTCGGCCACGCAGATTGAATCCCTACATCATGAACTTCGGATTTCAATTGATGAGATTGGGCATTTTGCTCAGCGCGAAAAAATCGAATGTGGATTCCAAAAAGGTGGAGCCATTGTCGTTGCTCGCAATGGCGGTCAATTAGCTCGCTTGCGAAACGAATCTTCTCATGGCGAAGTTCTTCTCAATGAACTGGAGACACGGGAAAAGATTTCTATGTCCGGGACTTACGGTTCGGTCTTCAATCCCGATTGTGCGGTTGTGAATCCCGCAGCGCTTGTCATCGGTCTTGCTAAAGCACTCGAAAACCGTGGCGTTTCAATTTTCGAAAATCATCTCGCGACGATTGCCTCCGATAGATCAGTACACGTTAACGGTCGCCTCGTGAAAGCGGGCTTCGTGGTGCGCGCAACTGAGGCATATACGGAAAGGACTCGCGGACAAATACCAATTTATTCGCTTATCGTCGCGACCGAGCCACTCTCAGATTCGCTCTTGACGGAAATTGGACTTCGAGATCGAGAGGCGTTTGCAGAGGCGTCCCACCTAGTCACCTACGCCCAGCGCACCGCGGATAATCGTTTGGTCATAGGCGGGCGAGGCGCACCTTATTCCTGGGGTAGCCGGCGCAAAGATTCATTTGAATCTCGGACAAAAGATCATGATCGATTGCGCGCAATGGCCAAGAAGTGGTTCCCAGTATTGGCACACACAAAGTTCACGCATTCATGGGGCGGTGCAGTAGCGGTGACGCGTGACTGGTCTCCATATGTACGAATTGAAAATGGCTATGGAGAAATGGGCGGGTATGTCGGCGACGGTGTGACACTTTCGTATTTAGCAGCGCATTCGATGGCAGACCGAATCTTAAAAAAGAATTCGACTAGAGCGAACTTGCCCTATGTCCAATGGAAAAGCAGGCGTTGGGAAACTGAACCCTTCAGATGGCTCTCAGTGAATGGCGCCATTCAATTGACGAAGATCGCCGATCGCGAAGAAGATTTAACGAATCGCCCCAGTGTCATAATGCGAACTCTCAATCCGTTACTGGGGCGCTAACTTCCATGGATATCACCGCACTAATTGTTACCGGCGGAAAAAGCTCTCGCTTCGGATCCGATAAGTCTTTGGCCATTTTGGATGGCAAGACTTTATTAGAGCAGATTGTGGACTCGCTGCCAGAGAAATGGCCCATTGTTATAGTGGGTCCCGAATTCAGCCACTCTCGACGCTCGCTCCGCTTCACTCGCGAAGAACCAATAGGCGGAGGTCCCGTCAGCGCGGTTGCAGCCGGATTGTCTTGTGTAGAGACTGAATTTGTCGCTGTCATCGCTACGGATATGCCCTTTGCTGGTCAAGTAATAGAAGATCTAGCCGACCGCGGGATTCATGCCGATGGTGCAATTCCGGTGGATTCTGAAGGTTTTCGCCAGTCACTGTGCGCGATTTATCGCGTTGACTCACTGGAGTCCGCGCTGAAATCACTTCCACAGTTGCATAGCAACTCGATGCGAAACGTCATCGCAGTTCTTGATCTCGAGGAAGTTACATTAGAAGCAGAATTTGCGAGTAACCTTTTAGACATTGACACACTAGATGATCTCAATCGCGCGCAGAGTAAGGAGAGATACGTGGAAAAATGGCTTGAAGAGGTACGCAAAGCACTCGGCGTTTCGATCGACATCGATACAGACTCCATCCTCAACGTGGCTCGCGACGCGGCTCACGCCGTAGAGCGCAAGGCGGCGCCGATGACAACTTTTCTGTTGGGATACGCAGTTGCACAAGGCGGCGACATTTCTTCTTTGGTGGAAAAAATCTCACTTCTAGCAAAAAAGTGGCCCGCCGCCGAGTGAAATCATTTCAAGAATTAAGTTGGGATGAAGCCCATCATCGCGCATGGGAAGCCGCAAGCGGAGCTCTAGATTCAGAGATTGTTTCACTAGCGCTGGCGCTGGAACGAAATCTAGCGACAAACTGTCCGGCGTTGTGCGATCTGCCGCGCTACACAACATCGGCGATGGATGGATGGGTAGTAGCGGGTGAGGGTCCTTGGGAAATAATTGGAGATATAAAAGCCGGACAACCATTTATTGGAACCCTTGGCAACGGTAAGACGTTAAGAATTGCAACGGGAGCGGTGATTCCGGATGGCGCGAGCGCGGTTGTTCGTTGGGAAATCGCAGAAGAAAAGGATAGGCACATTTACGCTGCGACTCCCTTGGCAGGAAATGACATTCGCCCATCGGGTGATGAATGCAAAAAGGGTGAATTGCTTGCGACTCAAGGCCAACTCTTAACACCATCCCTCATTGGTTTATTGGCCGCCACTGGATACGACGAATTGCTCGTAACTAGAAAACCTAGAGTCGCACTTTTACTTCTCGGGGATGAACTTCAACTTGCTGGTATTCCGAGTGATGGCCTCGTTCGAGATTCCCTCGGACCACAATTACCCGGATGGCTCACTCGTTTGGGAGCAGAAGTCGTTTCGACTAACTATGTAACCGATGAACTCGAATCAGTAATTGCGGCCATCAATGGAATTCAAGACTGTGACCTCATTATTTCCACCGGTGGCACCGCCGATGGCCCCCGGGATCATGTTCATGGTGCGTTAGCAGCTCTGGATGCAGAATTCATTGTCGATCGCATTCGTACACGACCAGGTCATCCTGCACTTCTCGCTCGTCTAAGTGCAAAGAAATCCACTCTCTTTCTCGGTCTGCCCGGTAATCCGCAGTCGGCGGTGGTGGGGCTCATGACCTTGGGGGCTCCCGTAATCTCCACTTTTCTTGGAAAAATTCAACGCCCGCTAGATATCGTTGAAACCCTGGATGCGCTTTCTGCTCCTCCTGATTTCACAAGGCTTGTTGTTGGAAATCTCATCGGCTCTAGTTTTTCTATGGGAAAACATCTCGGTTCTGCAATGTTGCGCGGGCTGGCTTCCTCAACAGGATTCGCCCTTGCTCCCAGCGGGGAGACCAAAGCGGGAGAAAAGGTTCGCTGGCTCCCTCTGCCATAGTCGCTGGCATTTCTGCCATACGATTGCCCTCTTATGAAACAGAGCGATGAAAACGGATTCAGCCATCTCGATAAATCTGGCCAAGCCCATATGGTTGATGTGAGTCAACGTGAAATTACAACACGTACCGCGCAAGCATCAGGAAAAGTTCTACTTTCTAGTGAGGTAATTGGCCTCCTGCGAGGAACTGGAGTCCCTAAAGGAGATGTCCTGGCCGCGGCAAGAATCGCAGGCATCATGGGAGCAAAAAGAACCGTTGATCTCATCCCCTTATGCCACCCCATCGCAATTAGCGGAATTTCTCTCGATGCAACCGTTTTCGATGATGGAGTGGAGATCACTGCTCACGTAAAAACGACGGACAGAACGGGAGTGGAGATGGAAGCTCTCACAGCTGTGTCGGTGGCAGCTTTAACCGTAATAGATATGGTGAAATCGATTGACCCCTCCGCAACGATTACCAACGTTCGCGTGGACGCTAAAGATGGTGGCCGCAACGGTGCATGGAAACGTCAGTGAAGGAATTAACCGCAGCAATTATTACTGCAAGCAATCGAGCGGCTCTTGGAATATATTTAGATGAAAGTGGAGAAGTTCTATCTCAAGGATTGAACCAACTAGGTTTCTTCGTAATTTCCAAAGTCGTAATTCCCGATGATGTTGAGAAAATCTCTCTAGAAATTGCCTCTGCTCTTGCTTCACGCGTCAACTTACTTGTTACCACCGGAGGAACTGGAATCTCCCCCACCGATGTCACTCCTGAAGCCACTGCGCCCCATATAGAACGACTTTTGCCAGGCGTGAGTGAAGCGTTGCGTGCCTTCGGCCGAGAAAAAACGCCACTGGCAGATCTCTCCCGTGGTTTAGTCGGAGTAAACGGCCAAACTGTAATCATCAACTTGCCTGGATCTCCCAACGGTGTACGCGACGGTCTTGTCATCATCGGGCGAGTCGTACCACACATCATTAGCCAACTGGCCGGACAGGATCATTCGTGAGTGGCGTAGTGCTTGATGCTTCATTATCCGCGAAAGCAATTTCAGTCGATTTGTTGACCCACATGGTGAAATCAAATAATTGTGGAGCCGTAGTCACATTCAGTGGTGAAGTGCGAAACTTGGATAAAGGTAAGACGGTTGAACGTTTGAAATATGAAATTCATCCGACGACTGAGAAAGTGTTACAAGAAATAGTCCACGAAATTGCAGCAAAATACGATGTGCTTAGATGCGCAGTTATTCACCGTCATGGAGAAATTCCGATAGGCGAAAGTGCACTAGCAATAGCCGTAGCGACTCCACATCGGGGCGAAGCATTTAGAGCATGTTCCGAATTGGTTGATGAGATCAAGTCTCGAGTGCCAATATGGAAACACCAAGTTTTTAGCGATGGAACTGATGAGTGGGTCAATTGCGCATGATTCCCCTTATTGATACCTTCAATCGGACACATAAAGATTTGCGAGTTTCCTTAACGGATCGATGCTCGCTTCGCTGCACTTACTGCATGCCTCGGGATTTCGATGCATGGCTGCCCAACGAAGAGCTTCTTACAACCGATGAATTGATCACAATAATTGATATTGCGACTCGACATGGAATCGACCAAGTCCGACTAACGGGAGGCGAGCCGTTACTTCGTCCGGACATTGTTTCCATTGTCTCCAGGATCAATCAATTAGAATTTGCTCCCGAACTTTCTTTAACCACCAACGGCTTGGCATTGTCCAAACTCTCGGCACCATTGCGCGAAGCCGGTCTTGTGCGCGTCAATGTCAGTCTTGATACGTTGAATCGCGGCCGATTTGCGGAAATGACTTTCAGAGATCGATTTGACGATGTCATTGCAGGGTTAGAAGCGGCTCGAAAAGCAGGGCTCTCCCCTATCAAAATCAATGCCGTTCTCATGGACGGAGTCAATGACGACGAAGCAGTCGAACTTCTCACGTGGGCGCTGGCTGAGGGATACCAATTAAGATTTATCGAGCAGATGCCGCTGGATGCTGGCGGAACGTGGACTCGCACTGCAATGGTGAGTTCGGAGGAAATTTACGCTGACCTTACTCAACAATATTCCTTGACACCGGTTCCTTCTCGCGGTTCGGCGCCAGCCGAAGAATTTTTCGTCAACGGGGGTCCTCACAAAGTGGGCATTATTGCAAGCGTTTCAAAACCGTTCTGCGGTGCCTGTGATCGGTTGCGACTGACCTCGGATGGGCAACTGCGATCGTGTCTATTCTCACAAGAAGAGATGGACCTTCGAAAAGTGCTCAGAGATCCGAATAGGAGTACTGAAGAGAAGAACCAAGAGATCTCCGCGCGATTGCTAAAAACTGTTCAAGGAAAACTGGCTGGCCATGGAATTAACGATCCTTCTTTTGTACAGCCTAATCGCCCTATGTCGGCAATCGGCGGTTAATCAGCCTCCTGCAAATGGTGGGAGAACATCGACAGCGCTCCCCGGGGTTATTAATTTATCTCGATCATGAACGATAAGACCATCAACAAGAAAACTACACTGTTCTAGAATTCTTCTTAGGTGCGAATTCTCCTTAGAAAGAATTTCAATAAGATCATGCAAATTTTCTGCATCGACTTGTGCCTGGGAAATTCCTGCAGCGTCTCGAGCTGCAGCGAAGAATCGAACCGTAATCAACTTGTAAATGCCTGTCGAAGTTGGTTACGAAGTGAATAGACCACGCCGATCGCAAGAAGGGCCATCACGGCACTTAGTGCATACGCAGTACTCATGTCTTGGTCGACATCAAAATAGACTTGCATTGGCCACGTTTGCGTCAAAGAAGGGAGTGCGCCTGCAAACATAATGGTTGCGCCAAATTCACCTAACGCTCGTGCCCACGCAAGAATCGCTCCCGTCGCAATTCCATTTCTTGCTTGGGGCAAGGCAATGCGCCAAAACAGAGAAAAGTTGCTCGCACGATCTATTTGAGCGGCATCTTGTTGATCCTTGGGCAGATGACGGAAAGTGGATTCCACAACAAGTGTCAAAAATGGTGTGCCGACGAAAACACCAGCGAAGATCACTGCGCTTGTTGTGAAAGGCATGGACCAACCAGTCCATTCGTATATGTAACGGCCCACCAAGCCTCGTCTTCCCAGTAGCGCCAAAAGGGCCATGCCAGCAACCGTGGGCGGGAGAACTATGGGAGCAAGTACGAACGGACGCAGAATATTTGTAAAACGAGGATTTCCTTTGGCAAGAACCCACGCCAATGGCACGCCAAACAGGACGCAAAGAAACGTTGCAGTCAAAGAGGTCCAGATAGAAAGCCTAATTGCATTGATCGAATTTGGCTCGGTGAGTCTGGTCAGAAGCGTCGACCAAGGCACCTTCCCGAAGAGTGCAATCAGAGGTAGAACAATGACCAAACTTGCCACAGTGGCAAGAGCACGATTGAACCAATCAATCTTCTTCATGGTGTGAGCTTTGTAAAGCCTGACTGAGCTAAAAGTAGAAGTCCCTTTGCGGAAAGGACATATTTCATGAAATCTTGCGCCTGTTCTCTATTTTTACTATCAGCAACGATGCCGATTGCATATCGAGTTTGAGTTGAAAGAGTATCCGCAAATCGAATCTCTCTCAGTGCACCCGAGTGTGCAACGAAGTCGGTGTGATAAATGAAAGCTGCATCCACTTCTCCATTGACCAATTTCGCCACGACGCTCGAAGCACTTGCTTCAAGGGAAACAGGACGAGATCTTACTTTTCCGAAAACCGACAGCGCCTTATCCGTTGCCACCCCACAAGGGGCTGTATGGGTACATTGAATCCATTTGACGCCACGTTTGTTCAAGTCAACCATCTTATTAATCACGATCTGAGAAGTGAGTAGAACTCCCAGAACAATTCGGTTTGACACAAACGGTGTCGATTGCGGAATTCGTGCTTTTACTCTTGCAATATCCGTCTCTGAGGCCGAGGCAAAAAGGTCGGCAGGGGCACCTGCGTTTAATTGCGCTGCAAGGGAGGCGGAGGATTGAAACGAGAAAACCAGCTTTACATTTGGATGGGCCGATTCGTAATTCTTACCTAGCTCTGTAAAGGTTTGAGACAGGCTCGAGGCCGCGAATACGGTCACGTCTGTAACCCCTGCTTGAGCCACAGGAATTGCGATAAAAGTAAGCGCCACTCCGAAAATGAATAATTTCAATTTCATACAGTCACAATAACAGGGGCGAATAAACCTTTGCCACGCCGTTGCGCGCGAATGCAAGCAGAGTAAGGTCGAATTGAGCCGCAAGTTCGACGGCAAGAGAGGTAGGAGCAGAAACGCCAACGAGAGCAGATATCCCAGCAACTATCGCCTTCTGCACTATTTCATAACCAACCCTGCCGGACACCACTAAAGTCCATCCACTCAACGGAATTGAATTTTTCATGACCATCGCACCAATGACTTTATCTACGGCGTTGTGACGGCCCACATCTTCTCTTGAAATAACTGCTTCGCCTTGAGGATCCACAAGCAGGGCAGCATGTAGGCCGCCCGTTTTTTCAAAAACACTTTGGCGGCCATCTAGAAGTTCCGTCATGCCCGCTAATTGCGTTCCTGAAAAATTCGTAGGTCTTACGCCACTCACTCCTCTTTTATGCAAATCATCAATATTCGTGGAACCGCAGACACCGCACGCCGACGTCATTGTAAATCGCCGCTCCATAGTACGAAGAGGCACTGCGGCAGTTGGCGAAATTTCAGCTATAACAACATTTGCGCGTTGTCTCGGCGTGAGCGACCGATCCGCGCAAGTTTTGATAGACAAAAGATCCTTCGTGTCTATTAAGAAGCCTTCTCCCCAAATAAATCCCGCCGCAAGTTCAAGATCTGAACCAGGGGTACGCATCGTGATTCCCAGTTGCTCTTCACTTTCACCTTGCTTTAGTCGAATTTCAAGGGGCTCTTCCACCACCACGCTGTCCGTCGAAAGATCCTCCCCGTCAGTCCTTTTAACTTTGACAAGGTCTATTGCCGATGGAGCTTGATCAGGATGCGACATGGCGATAGAAATCGAGCCTCTCCGGTGGTAACGGTTCATTACCCAAAATTAAGTCGGCTGCTTTTTCAGCAACCATCATGACAGGAGCATAAATATTCCCATTGGTGACGTATGGAAAGACGGAGGCATCCACTACTCGGAGACCTTCGACTCCATGAACTTTCATGGTCTTTGGGTCAACAACCGACATTTCATCAGTTCCCATTTTTGCAGTGCATGATGGATGTAGCGCTGTTTCGCCATCTCGTCGTACCCAATCCAAAATCTCTTCGTCAGAGGCAACACCTGCTCCCGGAGAAACCTCACCACCGTTGAAAGGGTCCATTGCCTTTTGCGTGAGAATATTGCGCGCAACATGGACCGCCTCGATCCACTCTTGACGATCCTGCGGTGTTGAAAGATAGTTGAAGCGCAAAGATGGCTTCTCAAATGGGTCCGTGCTCTTGATGCTTATGGTCCCGCGAGAATCTGAATACATCGGGCCGACATGCACCTGATATCCGTGTCCGCCAGATGGAGCGGTGCCGTCATAGCGGATGGCAAGGGGCAGGAAGTGAAACATCAAATTGGGATAGGCCACAGAATCGTTACTTCGAGCG
Organism: Actinomycetota bacterium; assembly: GCA_026392695.1. Classification (GTDB taxonomy): domain Bacteria; phylum Actinomycetota; class Actinomycetes; order Nanopelagicales; family Nanopelagicaceae; genus QYPT01. The sequence goes on from JAPLBP010000118.1 coordinate 10,590, forward strand.
AATCCACCTGCCTCGAAATGGTTTGTTGCACCTGGTCCCTTTCGAAGGAATAACCACTCTGCACCGATAAATGGACGTCGCCAAAACTTCAACATGGGCTGCATGGAAACCGGTTGCGTGCAGGAATATTGCACGTAGACCTCGAGATGGTCTTGCAAATTGGATCCAACACCTGGCAGGTCTTTCACGACTTTAATCCCCAACTTCTCGAGATCCGAGGCTTTTCCAACCCCCGATAATTGAAGGATCTGCGGAGTATTGATTGCTCCCCCACACAAAACAATCTCCTTGCCGCGAATCACCGTGCTCTTACCTTTGATGATTACTTCTACGCCTACCGCTCGCACACCTTCGAAAATCACCTTTCTAACCATGGCTTTCGTCTTTATCGTAAGATTTTTTCGATTTCGCACCGGATACAGATACGCACGAGCGGCACTCAAGCGCCTGCCCCGACGCACATTTCGATCGAACGCAGCAAAACCTTCCTGCTTAAATCCGTTTACATCGTCAGTCCGCGAATACCCTGCTTGTTGAGTTGAATCAAAAAAAGCTTTAAAAAGAGGGCTCTTAATGGGTCCACGTTCAAGTTCCAAGGGACCGGAATTTCCGCGATACGGGTTTGCGGGATCTGCAAGACAATTTTCCATTTTCTTGAAATAAGGAAGGCAATGGGCATAATCCCAATTTTCCATTCCTAAATCGCCGGCCCAACGCTCATAATCCATTGGATTTCCACGTTGCCAAATCATCCCGTTGATGCTGCTCGAACCTCCGAGCAACTTGCCGCGCGCATGATAAATGCGCCGGTCATTCATAAATGGTTCGGGTTCGGACTCGTATTTCCAGTCGTAGCGCTTATTTCCGATAGGAAAAGAAAGTGCTGCGGGCATATGTATAAAAACATCCCACTTGGAGTCGCGTCTTCCCGCTTCAAGAATGAGCACTGACTTATCGGGAGATGCACTCAACCGATTACCGAGGGCGCTTCCGGCAGAACCTCCGCCCACGATGATGTAGTCGTACTGCTGATCCATCACATTTCACTTTCTTCCAACTTCTAGGCGGAGGAGGTACTTGTCGTGCCGTTACAACACGACAAGTACTTCACATCCACACAATCGTTAGTTCAGGAGAGAACCAACTGCTCTAGCTTTACTTACCGATCCAAGCCTTTACCTGAGCCGCATGAGCGGTAACCCAAATCTTGGCTGCGGCATCATCGCTCAACTTGTCAACAGCGAGTGATTTAGCAACTGAGTTTTGGTCGTCGTTTGTCCACGTGAAGTTCTTGATGACCGTGGCCGCTGGTGAACCAGAGGTCATGAACTTAGCGCGAGCCACCTTATTGAGAATATATGGTGGATAGTCGCAGGCAACCTTCTTTGCATCAGCATCGCAGCCAGTTGTATAGGCAGGCAGCGTGACATGCTTCAAGGGAACTTGTGCGAGGAACCACTGTGGCTCATAGAAGTAACCAATCATCGGCTTCTTCTGTGCCTCAGCGGTACGGAAAGAGGTGATGAGAGCCGCTTCACTGCCTGTGTAAATAACTTTGAAGTTCAACTTCAAATTCTTGATAAGTGCCTCATCATTGGTTACATACGATGGATCTCCATCTAGGAAAGCACCCATTGAACCCGACTCAGAATTCTTGAACATCGACGCGTACTTGTTCAAATTCTTGTAGTTCAAAATATCTGGATACTTTTTGGCCATCCAAGGTACAACATACCAACCGATAATTCCTTTATTTCCTGTTGGTCCAAGATCGACGGCAACTTTTTGAGTAGTTATGTATTTCTTAGCCAAATCATCGTGACCCCAGTTTTCAAGGATCACATCAACCTGACCTGATTGGAAACCTTGCCAAGAAATTTCTTCACTTATGTTCTTGACTACAACTTTACAGCCGAGATTATTCTTGAGGACGTACGCGACAACAGCAAGGTTCGCCTCGTAACCCACCCAAGCGTTATCGGCCAAATTAACGGTTCCACATTTTGCTGCAGCTCGTGTGTAGCCAGCTTGTGCGCTTCCGCCCGTTGAAAGCGCAAATGTAGCTGCGCCAACGAGAAGTACGTACGCTGTCCTCTTCCGAGCACGATGTCCTGTAAACATTGCGCTTCCTCCTGATCCAACGACCGAAGTCGTTCTTAACCGTTAGTCGAATGAATAACGGAACCCAGTTTTAGTGTGCCGCGCTTGAAAGTCCTTTCGAGCTCTTGTGCGCGATCGCCTGCGTAATACGATCCAACATTATTCCTAATAAAACAATTGCTAAACCCGCAGCCAACCCTTTGCCCTTCAAATTCTCTTGAGAAAAACCCGCCACAACGAGATAACCCAGGCCTCCTGCCCCAACAAGTCCTCCCACAACAATCATCGCTAATACGTAGATAATGCCTTGATTTGTAGCTAATGCCAGCGCTCGTCGAGCACTTGGAATCTGAACTTTGATAATCATTTGCCATGGAGAAGAACCTGCAGCAGTAGCGGCCTCGATGATTGTGGCAGGAACTCCACGTATGCCATCGGCCATCAATTTAATGGAGGCAGGGGCGGCGTAAACAACAGCTGCCATGATCGCGGTAAACCTAGTTGCTCCAAAAAGCCCAAGAAATGGAACGAGGTAGACAAATGCGGGCAAAACTTGGCCGGCATCCAAAATTGGGCGAATCCATCGATCTGCCTTTCTGTTTCGGCCGATCCACGTGCCCACCAATATTCCTAGCGCGACTGTGATGATGGCCGCGACTAACGTTGATGCCAGAGTTACCATCGTGTCCGACCAAAGTCCTGTCCCGACGATCGCGAGCACGCAGAATGTCGAGATTGCCGCCAGACGCTTGCCACCAAAAATCCAACCCAACCCAACAAATGCTAATCCCATAATAAACCAGGGACTTTGGGTAAGCAATGTCTGCATGGGATTAATCAGGCCATATGAGACAACGTCCGTAATATCGTTGGTGATTGAGACAAAATGCATTTGAAACCAATTGACATAATTGTTAACCCCCGTCGAAATTCTTGCTCCGAGAAATCCATTTCCGGGAAAAGCGCCAGCCCAAGAAAAGATTCGCGAAGTGAGCGTGCCAAGGAGCGCGATAACTCCAAGAGCCGTAAATATCGTTTTACGAGATCGACGCGTTACCTTTTGAACATTCCCTGAATTTACTTTCGAAGCCGCCGCGGTGGTGGATCGATCAAGAACCACAGCTAAAATCACAATTCCTAAGCCCGCTTGAAACGATCTGCCGACGTCAAGGGATTCGAGTGCACGAACAACCACTTGACCCAATCCAGGAGCATCAATCAATGCTGCAATCGTCACCATCGACAACGCGGCCATAATTGTTTGATTCACACCAACAACGATCGTTCGTTTTGCTTGAGGTAATTGAACTTTGCGCAACGCTTGCCATCGCGTTGATCCCATCGAAACCGCTGCTTCGACGCTCGACCACGGAACTTCTTTGATCGCGACAGCAGTAATACGCAAAGCCGGTGGTACTGCATAAATTAAAGTCACTATGGTGGCCGAAGCCGGCCCGATGAGAAAGAACAGCGTGACCGGAGTAAGGTAAACGAAAGTGGGCATTACCTGTGCAAAATCCAGAGCAGGGGTGAGAAAATTTTCAAACTTTGGAAATAATCCGGCAAGCACGCCCAATGGAATTCCTATTATCAGGGAGAGTAAAACCGCGGCCATGGTCAGTACTAACGTATCCATGGATTCCTGCCAGAATCCAAGTAACCCCAATACAACGAACCCACTCACAGCAAAAAGGGCCATTCTCAAATTTGAAATTGCAAAAACAACGCAACCAATAATTACGACAACTCCAAGCCAGCCGATTTGGGGAATTAGCCTTGTATCCCCAGACTGACTAATGCCGTGCTGAAGGAAATTGACGAGCCATTCGATCGAGTTCCTCACCACATTTACGAAGGTTGTAAAAAATGGATTCGAATCTCGATTGTTATCAATCCATGCGCTCAAACTATTGAGTGACTCTTGAAAACCGGTCAAGCTCGAACGATCCAGCGGCAGCGTTGCCCTTCCGCGAAATCCAATTGCAAATATCAAAAAGAGCACACTTAGAGAAGCTGAGCGACGCCCGGTCAAAGAAAGTTTACGTTTTGGAGACTGCACACTCTTTAACGAGACTTTTTCGAGGACGGGAGTGGACATTAATTACTAGCTCCAGCAATAACAGAAAGAATATCTTGCGCTCCCACGACTCCAAGTAACTTGTCGCCGTCCATAATTCGAGCGACGGTGCCAGCTTCCAACACTTGTCTGGCCGCATCTCGAACCGACAGAGTTGGCAAAAGTATTGGGCCTGAAAGATCTTCTCCAGCAGCCAGCGGACGAGCAATCCATCGAAGAGTCAAAACATGAGATTTCGGAAAATCTCGGACGAAATTCGCTACGTAATCATCAGCGGGTTCGGCAACAAGTTGTTCTGGTGTTCCGATTTGAACAACCGCGCCGTCTCGCATGATGGCGATTCGATCGCCCAATTTCACCGCCTCCGCCAAGTCATGGGTGATGAACACCATCGTCTTACCAAGTTCGTGGTGAAGGCGAATAACCTCTGCTTGCATATCTCGACGGATCAATGGATCGAGTGCGCTAAACGGCTCATCTAAAAAGAGAACCTGCGGGTCGACGGCAAGCGCGCGTGCTAATCCCACTCGTTGTTGCATTCCGCCAGAAAGTTGTTCGGGGTAGGCATGCGCATAACCTTGCAATCCAACGAGATCAATTACTTCATTTGCTCGTGCATGACGTGCCTCTTTGCCGACGCCATTGATCTCTAGGCTGTATGCGATGTTGTCGATTACTTCGCGATGTGGAAGCAAGCCGAAATGCTGAAAAACCATAGAAAATCTCGTTCTTCGTAGTTCTCGAAGCCGTTTGTCATCAGCTTTAAGAATATTTTCGCCTTCGAGTTCCAATTCGCCATGAGTTGGCTCTATCAGTCGTGTCATGCAACGCACGAGGGTTGACTTGCCAGAGCCGGAAAGTCCCATGACCACGAATACTTCACCTGGAGCTACATCGAAGGAAACATCTCTGACAGCAATTGTGTTGCCGGTCTTGGCCCTAAGTTCAGTACGAGACAGTTGAGCGTCTGAGGAACCGATTACTTTTTCAGGATTTGAACCAAATACCTTCCACAAATGACGAACAGAGATCATTGGTTCGGGGGCACTCATTTCTCATCGCCCCCTGAAGAATCATGAAACCAACCTGACTTGCTAGGTGAATTGTTGGTCCAAATGTGTTTTATTTCAAGGTATTCAGACAATCCGTGCGAACCAAGTTCTCGTCCGATTCCAGATTGTTTGTACCCTCCCCATTCGGCCTGCGGACGATAAGGACCGAAGTCGTTAACCCAAACCGTTCCATGTCGAAGCCCGGCAGCTACCCGGGCTGCCTTTTCCAGATCTTGACTCCATACTCCTCCGGATAAACCGAAAATGGTGTCATTTCCAATCGCAATGGCTTCTTTCTCGGTATCAAAGACTTCTACCGTCATAACTGGGCCAAAGGATTCTTCTTGAACACAGAACATATCCGACTTGCATCCATCAAAAACGGTTGGTTGAAAATACCAACCTTGTTTCAGGTCCTCTCGATTGCTTCGTTTACCTCCGACCAAAAGTTTTGCACCTTCTTCAATTCCCTTAGCGACATAATTCTCCACGGTCTTGAGATGGCTTTGGCTGATCAGTGGACCAGTTTCGGCGTTCAGATCTGCCGGACCTCCCAAGCGGATTTCCCCCGCGCGCCTCACTATTTCATTAACGACGCGATCATGCACGGAACGTTCTACCAAAAGCCGTGTGCCCGCCGAACACACTTGACCTGAATGTAAAAATGCACCGGTGACAGCGTTATCGATAGCAGCGTCAAGATCTGCGTCGGCAAAAATAATATGTGGATTTTTCCCGCCCAACTCCAACGCTAGCTTTTTAACCGTTGGTGCGGCGCCAATCATTATGGTTTTTCCCGTGGTGAGTCCGCCGGTAAAGGAAACTAAATCAACACGCGGGTCAGTAGTAAGTGCATTTCCAACTACAGAGCCAGGTCCAAGAATTAAATTTGCAACTCCTCGAGGTGCCCTGGCCTCTTCAATAAGTTTGATCAAGTGAATCGCGCTCTCAGGTGTGAGCTCACTTGGTTTCAGAATAAATGAACACCCTGCTACCAAGGCTGGAGCGACTTTCCAAGCAATCTGCAACAGGGGGTAGTTCCATGGACCGATCAGAGAACAAACGCCAATCGGTTCGTGAACTATTCGACTTGTAACATGTGCAAGTCCGACATCGACAAAGTGATCGTGCTCTTTTAATCCAAGCGCTGCAAAATGCCGAAATGTGGCTACAACATCCGCCACATCGTATTCCGCTTCGATCAAACGTTTACCCGTGTCGTCGCTTTCCTTCTTCGCAACTTGTGCCGCATCGCGCTCAAGAAGATCGGCAATCCTGGAGACTAAATCACTTCGTTCCTTCCAACTCCATGAAGCAAAAACCCCGGAATCAAATGATCGCCTAGCTGCTCCTATCGCTTCCAACACATCCTCGACACTTGCCTCGGAGACCGTTGTTACTAGAGATCCATCGTGAGGGCTTCGCACTTCGTGAGTTCGCCCCGTGGAAGATTCCCTCCACGCGCCATCAATGTACAAAGAGGAGGGCATTGACCTTTAACCGTCCAGATCGCTTTTTCGCATCGAGACAAACTCGGTCAATTCAGCTAAAACTTGAGGGTCCATCTCCGGCAGGACATAATCTTCAAGTTTCTTCTTCCAGATTTCCTCCGCCCGCGCTCGAGTATCGCGTGCGCCCAATCGAGTCCAGCGCTCGTAGTTATCGCTATTTGTAAGGAAGGGTCGGTAGAAACAGTCGCGGAATCGATCCATCGTGTGTGCCGCGCCTAAAAAGTGACCGCCATGGCCAACTTCTAAGTGCGCATCAAAGGCAAGGGATGATTCAGTAAATTCCAGTGGTGTGAATTCCACCATCAAGGACTGCAGGATTTCGACATCCAAGATAAATTTGTCGTACGAAGAGACGAGCCCTCCTTCGAGCCAACCCGCAGTATGCATAACCCAGTTCGTACCAGCTAAAAATGTTGGCATCATCGTCATCATTGTTTGATAAGCCGATTGTGCATCAACAGTTTGGGATGAATTAAGCCCGCCACCGCCTCTAAACGGAAGTTTAAAATGGCGAGCAATTTGGCCCGTGCATAAAAGTCCGATTCCCGATTCTGGCGTACCAAATTGTGGCGAACCCGATTGCATATCGATGTTGGAGAGGAAGGAACCAAATACCACGGGAACGCCTGGACGCAGGAGTTGCACAAGCGCAATACCGGAAAGCGCTTCTGCAATTTGCTGAGCCAAAGTGGAGGGGATCGTAACCGGGCTCATTGCTCCCATTAAAAGGAAGGGAGTGACTACAACTGGCTGTCCAGCAAGTGCGTATTCACGCAATGAGTCCAGCATACGGTCATCCCAGCGAAGTGGTGAGTTGCAGTTGATGAGAGAAATGAGGGCAGGAGTCTCCTCGATTGCCGCTCGCCCTCCGTGAAGAATCTCCGCCATGCGAATGACATCTTTCGCATTTTCGGCAGTGACTACATTGCCCATGAAGAATTTATCCGTCAGCGTTGACGCGGCAAAGGCCATATCAAGGTGGCGAGAATCCAATGAAAGATCGTTAGGCTCACAAACGACTCCGCCGACGCTATCCAGAGCGTCGAATGATTGCGCAAGCTTGCAGAAATTCTCGTAGTCTTGAAAAGTTGCGTCGCGACGCACGCTACCTTCACGAACGAAAGGAGGTCCGTACACTCCGCCGAAAACCATGGAATCTCCGCCGATGTGAACGTTGTTCTTTGGGTTACGTGCTCGGAGATCAAATTCGCGAGGCGCCTTGGCAACCTGCTTCAAAATCCATTCAGGATCGAATTTAACATTCTCCCCTTCAACGCTCTGGCCAGCCTCGCGCAGGGCCTCCACGGCCCACGGACTCATAAATTCAATTCCGATTTCAGAAACGATTCGTCGCCAACCGGCGTCGAGAACGGCCATGGACTCCTCACTCATGATCTCGTAGCGAGGCATTCGATTCTTAAACACATGGACCTCCGTAGTGTTGACCGCAGACTGATCCGAGAATACGCTAAGAACGTGGAACTGGTGTTCCATATTGTGGAACACTTGCGGAATGAGCGGAGGTCCCCGAATGGCAAAAGAATCAGCCCCAACGGGTGTTCAATCCATTGACCGTGCAAGCACACTTCTCATTCACGTATTAGAAGCCCAGCAACCACCTCTGTTAAGTCAACTTGCCAGCGCACACGAGTTACCCAAAAGCACAACATCGCGCCTTTTGGGCGCACTCGAACGACAAGGTCTAATCAAGCGAGATCGCGCCGGGGCATATTTTCCAGGTCCAGTTATTAATCGTTTTGCTCGTCAGAGAAATCAGGAACTTGATTTCGTCACTCGCATGCGACCAGTTCTTGAATCTCTCGCAAAGAAAACTGGTGAAACTGCAAATCTTGCAATTGTCGGGAATGGATATGTCGAACTCATTGACCAAGTAGATGGTCGTTATTTACTTGGAGCCACAAATTGGGTAGGTGCCAATGTTCCCTATCACTGCTCTGCTCTCGGAAAAGTCCTTCTTGCTTACGGCGCAGTAAAAATCCCTCCGGGAAAATTGGAAAAGCGCGCACCGAAAAGTATTACGACTCGTGCGCGCCTGCTTGAGGAACTCGAACTCGTGCGACGTCAAGGTTTTGCAACGATCGATGATGAACTTGAAGAAGGACTGGTAGCAATCGCAGCACCTGTTCGAGAAATTGACGGGAGCATCCTCGGCTCCATTTCAATTTCCGCTCCTGCGCCTCGCCTAACAGCAAAGCAATTCAAAGAAATTGGCGATTTGATCATCGCCGAGATCAATCGCGCACACTATGAGGAAGAAAAGAAGGTAGGAGCAGCATGACTCATGACGAGATCATCAAGGCACTTTATGACGAGACGCTTCTCGGCAACGCGCCAGCAGTTCTAGAACTCACGCAAAAGGCGCTAGCAGATGGAATGGGGCCGGACACGATACTTTTCGATGCTCTTATCCCCTCTCTAGAAGAAGTCGGCTCTCGCTTTGAGCGCGGCGACTACTTTGTACCGGAAATGTTGATCGCCGGAAAAGCCATGGCAGGTGCGCTGAATGTCTTGCGTCCGCTTTTGGCAGATACGGGAGCTGAAACAGTCGGAACCTTTGTCATGGGTACGGTTAAGGGCGACGTACACGATATTGGAAAGAATCTTGTCAATATCATGCTTGAAGGCGCGGGCTTTAATGTTATTGATTTGGGAGTACAAGTCGCACCTGAGAAATTCGTTGCCGCGGTTGCAGAGCACAAGCCCGACATTTTGGGAATGTCAGCATTTCTCACCACAACCATGCCAATGTTTAAAGTCAATATTCATGAAATTACTAAAGCAGGGCTGCGCGAAGGGCTCATCATCATGGTGGGTGGAGCTCCCGTTACTCAAGAATATGCCGACGCGGTAGGTGCTGATGGTTATGCCGCTGACGCATCGACAGCAGTTCGTTTAGCCAAAGAATTAATCAAGAAGCAACGCGCCTTAGTCTGATATCACAATGCCAAAACTTCTTCCTTTCATCGAGCACGCGATTAAGCAACCCATTTGGGATTGCCGCATGTGTGGTCAATGCGTATTGCATTCAACCGGTATGACATGTCCTATGACTTGTCCGAAGACGCTTCGAAACGGGCCATGTGGTGGAGTCAGAGAAAACGGAAATTGTGAAGTCAACCCCGAGATGCAATGTGTATGGGCAAAGGCCTATGAACGCAAAGAGTCCCTGCCTCTTCCTCAGGCGTGGAGGGATCATTACAACGATCTCCGCCCTCCCGTGGATATGAGACTAAAAGGAACATCGTCGTGGATCAATCTTGTAACGCGACGAGATCGAGAAGTGCCAGATGGTTGGAATACAACCACACAGTCAGTCGGTGAATAGAAATGTCGCGCCTTCAAATCCTGTTGGACGATAAATCGAAAAGAGTTTTCACATCTGAGTTTTCGACCATTGACGGTGGAGGAATGTCGAAGGTCATATCAACGGCCGAACGTTTGGCGCCTTGGTTTGATGCGGTCAATGCCACCGACAATCCAGCGGCGCACGCACACGCATCAAACACCGCAGTGGCAATCGCAATTAAGGCTCAGGGCCTCGAACCGATTATGCAGATCGTTTGCCGAGATAAGAATCGACTTGCCATCCAAGCGGACATGATGGGGGCCGCCCTCCACGGAATTGAGAATCTCTCTCTACTTACCGGCGATGACGTCACGGCAGGTGACGAACCCGAGACGCGACGAGTATTTGATCTCGATGCACCTCAAGCAATCAGCGTTGCTGGTTCCCTCGCGGCGGGAACGTATCTCTCTGGGCGCAAGATCACTCCTCCACCTGTTTTCTACATCGGTGCTGTCGAGAATGCTGGCGCACCTCCTTTTGAATATCGAGTTGAGCGAACCTTGAAGAAGTTTCGTGCTGGAGCAAAATTTCTCCAACTTCAAATCTGTTTTCATCAGGACCGGCTTGAGAAATTTTGTGCCGGCGTAGCACTTTCGGTGCCGCAAATGCATCTGCTCCCCACTGTCGTCTTGCTCAAAGGCGTTCGGGGATTGAATTTCATGAACGATAAAGTGCCTGGAATAGATATTCCTAGAGATCTCATTGAGCGGGTTGAAAAGAGCTCAGATCCTGCTGAAGCCGCATACCAATTGACTCTTGAACTCTCTTTGCACGCCCTAGCCCAACCAAACGTACGGGGTTTGCATATCGCCGATTTTCGACATGATGAAACTTTGGAAAGACTTATGCGAGATCTCGGACGAACCCCCTCGGAAAATATCGGTCAGAAAGTACGTTGATGACACTACATAGGAGCGCCACATGCATACAGTCCTGAAATCCGCCACAAAAACCGTCACGATTGGTCATGATCAACCATTTTGCATTATTGGCGAGCGGATCAATCCGACGGGAAGAAAGAAATTTCAGGCGCAACTCCGAGTTGACGATCTTTCGCAATTAGCAATAGACATCGAACAACAAGTTCGTGGCGGCGCTGACGTTTTGGATGTCAACATGGGAGTACCGCTCACCGACGAACCGGCGTTGCTGGGGAGAGCGATTAAAGAGATTCAATCGCTAACCGATCTCCCAATCTGCATCGATTCATCCATTATTGAAGCCCTTCAAGTTGGTCTAGAGACCTACCAAGGCAAGGCGCTGGTCAATAGCGTTACAGGCGAAGAAGAGCGGATGGAACTCATCCTTCCTCTAATAAAAAGGCACGGCGCGGCAATAATTGCATTGCCCAATGACGCAACGGGTATTCCGGCGACCGCCGCCGAAAGAATGGTAATCACCGAAAAGATCGTTCGCACCGTGGAGAAATATGGGATTCCTCTTGAAGATCTTGTGATTGATCCTCTTGCCATGACAGTTGGCGCAGATCCAGAGGCCGTGAAAATTACTCTAGAAACGATTCATTTGATTCTTGAGAAGTGGGGACTAAACATGACTCTTGGCGCCTCGAACGTTTCATTCGGACTTCCGTATCGCCACGCAATAAATGCCGCTTTTTTGCCAGCCGCAATGTCACATGGTCTAACCAGCGCCGTCATGGATTCTCGGACACCTCTCATCGTTGAGGCAGTCCGCGCCGCGGATCTGCTTCTGGGTCTTGACCCTTGGGGTGGAAACTGGATAAGCCGTTTCCGATCATTAGAAGCAGCAAAAGCTGCAGCCCAACTGGAGGTTTAACATCGCACGCGAAAAGACTTTCGATCCAATCGTCCCTGACCATGACGGCACAGGGCGAGTAAAACTCTCTATAACTTCTTTAGAACTTGATGGCTCCAGCGCCAATGAACGCGTCATTACGGTGCCGACAGGTGTGAGCGCATTCGATGCTGCGTCATGGAACGGCATTGCAATTGATTCCACGTGTGGCGGGTATGGCACATGCAAGAAGTGCAAGATTCAGATTACGAACGGAGACGTTCCTCCAGCAAAATTGGATTCAAGGGCATTCACGCAGAAGGAAATCGCGGACGGGTGGCGTTTGGCTTGTCTTGTCCGTACGACATCCGATATCTCATTAAAAGTTCCGCCTCTTACGACTCGACCAAAAGCGGCAACTGTGGGCGTTGGTCGCCAAGTAATCCTTCGCCCGGCGGTGCAAAAACGCTATGTTGAACTATCAGAACCTTCTTTGCATGATCAACGCACAGATGTCGTTCGGGTGCTCGATGCAATTGACGATATCGAGGCAACATTTACATTGTCTGCTATTCGTGCACTTCCAACTATTTTGAGAGCCTCTCACTTCAAGGTCACTGCCGTGTTCATTGATCAAGAACTAATCGGAATTGAAGCCGGCGATACGAGTTCCTTCCGTTACGGCATCGCATACGATCTCGGCACCACCACAGTTGTCGCCACTCTTCTGGACCTCAATTCAGGAACTCCACTTTCAGTAAAGTCGATGCTTAATAAGCAGCAGCCTTTTGGTGCAGATGTCATTACAAGAATCAGCGCAACTATGTTGGACCCGACCGCCCTCGGGCGTTTACGCGGACTTGCACAGGACACCTTGGCTGAACTCACCCGAGAAGTGTGTGAAGAAGCGGACATCAATCCTTTGCATGTCTATGAAGTCGCACTGGCAGGAAATGCAACTATGGTGCAACTGCTTCTCGGTGTCGATCCGGAACCTCTCGGTGTTGCCCCCTTCATAATGGCAAGCGCACAATTCCCTGATGTGGCGGCTACGGAGCTTGGTCTACAACTTCACCCTCAAGCAAAAGCAATAATTTTGCCTTCTCTCGGCGCTTACGTCGGCGGAGACATCATCGCTGGCGCGCTTGCGTCAGGAATGGATCGAGATAAGCGACTGCGACTCTTTATTGACGTTGGAACCAATTGTGAAATCATCCTTGGAGACGGCACAAAGATTCTGGCCACCGCAGCACCTGCAGGTCCCGCCTTTGAAGCCGCATCAATTAAATGTGGTGTACGAGCGGCCTCAGGGGCTATCGAAACAGTCAAGATCGTTGAGGGCGAGCTCGTTATCGGAACTATCGAAGATTCAGTCGCAATCGGTATCTGCGGATCAGGTCTCGTGGACGCCTGCGCAGTCTTAGTTCAGATGGGATTACTGGATCACAGCGGTCGTTTTGTGAGTGATGATATTGCTGCAACGATCTCACCGACTTTAGCTTCGCGTCTTTGCGAACGAGAGGGTGAAAGAGTTTTTGTGCTCGTTTGGAATGGCGAGATAGGAAATCTCACGGATTGCATCTTCCTTACTCAAAGAGATGTCCGAGAATTGCAATTTGCCAAGGCCGCTATCGCAACCGGATGGGCGCTCCTGCTCGAAGAATTTGACGTTGAAGAGCGCGACATTCAACAGGTGCTACTCGCGGGATCCTTCGGATCGTATCTTTCGCCATCCTCGGCAATCAAAATTGGTCTAGTCCCGAAAATTTCGGTTATGCGAATCGTGTCCGCTGGCAATGTCGCCGGTGAGGGAGCCAAGATGGTCTTGCTCTCTGCCCAAGAGCGCCATGGCGCCACCGCGCTACTCGATGAAATTGATTACGTAGAGCTTTCTGACAGAGCAGACTTCAATGACAAATTCGTCGAACGATTGTCGTTCCCTAAATAGCATGAGCGCTGCGATTGTTGCTTGTGGGGCGCTTTCCTCACATATCGAATCAATCGTTGGCCGTCACGGTCTAAAAGTGGAAGTAATTTCTCTACCAGCAATATTGCACAACACTCCGAAGGAAATATCCATACAAGTTGATGCCGTCATTTCAAGGATTAGAGGCAATTTCGACACCATCGCCGTTGCCTATGCAGACTGTGGAACTTACGGAGCCCTTGATGGGGTTCTCCGCAAGTATTCCGTTGCCCGACTCGGCGGAAATCATTGCTACGATGTTTTTGCGGGAGAAAAAGAAATACAAAAAACACTGGATAACGAAGCAGGAACGTACTTACTGACAGACTTCCTCGTACGAACATTTTATCAAAGCGTAATTGTCGGTCTAGGAATCGACCGCTATCCAGATCTTCTCGAGGACTACTTCAAAAATTATTCAAAAGTAATTTGGTTGGCACAAAACCCCACTCCTGAACTCCAGAACCTGGCAGTCCAAGCTGCGGAAATGATCGGCCTTCCCCTTGAGACGAGGATTGTTGGCGAAGCCAAATTGGAAGAGCAAATTCTTACTTTGTTAGCGTAGATTCCAATTCCATAGCCTTCAGTACGAGGGGTGACAACTTCGTTCGATCCGCGTCTTCCAAAAGGCGTCGCCTCATGTCCGGTGTCCAAAATTGCCCGATGTGATGAGCGATTGCTATTTCCGGTGCAGCATCAGCTGGAACATTCGCCGCGATTTGATTTGCCATTCTGACAATGGATTCGAGCTGAACATCACCATCCGAGTGCTGCAAGTGAAGTGAACCAGGACCCTGCAAGCTTGGAGAAATTTCGACTGCAGTTACCTTGTATTCCGGGCAATTCGTCGCCCAATCTGAGTAATCAGTTGTGATTATGTTGGCGCCACTTTCAGGAAAATGGAAAGTCGTATAGACAACGCCCGCGGGAACTTCATTAGTAATGCGCGCCTTAAGAATTGTGTCTCCGACCCGACTTGCCAGGCGTACCCAAGATCCGTCTTCGATCCCCCGCAATTGCGCATCTGATTCATGAATATCAAGAATATCTTCCGAGTGCCAAATGACATTTGCCGTGCGCCTCGTCTGAGCGCCAACGTTGTACTGACTCAGGATGCGACCCGTCGTGAGCAATAAGGGAAATTTTCGCGATGCTTTCTCGTCAGTGGGAACAAATGGAGTCTCCATAAATCGACCCAAACCCCGAACAAAATGATCCACATGCATGACGGGGGTGCCATCGGACTGCTCCTCATTGCAAGGCCACTGAAGACTTCCAACCTCATCCAATTTCGAAAAGGAAACACCCGCGAAGGTTGGTGTTGTTGCCGCAATTTCATCCATAATCGCCGCGCCATTTGCGTAGCCCATTTCATATCCCATAGCTCGCGCAAGGTCGCACGTAACTTCCCATTCCGACTTTCCCGTCTTTGAAGCCATGACTGGGCGAACTCGATTAATACGACGTTCGGCGTTAGTGAAAGTTCCATCCTTTTCTAGGAAGGAAGTTCCTGGCAGAAAAACGTGGGCAAACTTGGATGTCTCGTTTAAGAAGAGATCCTGGACAATAACCATTTCCATCGCGCGCAACGCTGCATGTACGTGGGAAATATTGGGATCAGACTGAGCGATATCCTCACCTTGGATATAAATGCCTTTGAAATCACCATTCAACGCGGAATCGAACATGTTAGGAATGCGAAGGCCAGGTTCGGCACTTATGGTTCTTCCCCAAATCTTTTCAAAGATTTCTCGGGTATCTGGGTTAGAGATATGTCGATAGCCAGGAAGTTCGTGAGGGAACGAACCCATATCGCAGGAACCTTGCACATTGTTCTGGCCTCGAAGCGGATTTACACCGACACCAGGTCGGCCAATATTGCCAGTAGCCATCGCAAGGTTTGCGATTCCCATCACCATTGTTGAACCTTGGCTGTGCTCGGTAACACCAAGACCATAATAAATCGCCGCATTATTTGCACTGGCAAAAAGTCGAGCCGCTTCGCGCACTTTTTCAGCTGGTACTCGAGTGACCGATTCCAAAGCTTCTGGACTATTGATAGGTAGTCGGATGAATACTTCCCATGCCGCAAAGGATTCCAGATCGCAACGTGCATTTACGAAATCGCGATCGATGTATCCTTCCTCGGCAATAACGTGGGCTAAAGCATTAATAATCGCCACATTGGTGCCAGGCAATAACTGCAAGTGATGGGCAGCGCTGACGTGTGGAGTTTTCACGATTTCGATTACTCGAGGATCAACAACGATGAGTTGGGCGCCTTTACGCATTGCTTGTTTCATACGAGAGGCAAAGACCGGATGAGCCGCAGTCGGGTTGGCTCCAATTAAGAGAATTACGTCAGAGTGTTCTACCGATTCAAAATCTTGAGTTCCTGCCGACGTTCCAAAAGTTTGACTCAGACCATAGCCAGTAGGTGAATGACAGACGCGGGCGCATGTGTCCACGTTGTTATTTCCAAATGCCGCCCGAATCATTTTTTGAACAACATAAACTTCTTCATTGGTGCAGCGCGATGAAGTTATGCCACCGATGCTCGTTACGCCGTGCGTATCTTGAATTCTTTTCAGCGAACTCGCAGCAAATCCGATTGCCTCTTCCCATGTGGTCTTGCGCCAAGGGTCGGTAATCGCTTCTCGCACCATGGGTTGGGTGATTCGATCACCATGGGTTGCATACCCCCAAGCAAAACGGCCCTTCACGCATGAGTGACCTTCATTTGCTCCGCCAGCTTTCAACGGAACCATGCGAACCAATTCATCCCCGCGCATTTCGGCCTTGAACGAGCAACCCACTCCGCAATACGCGCACGTGGTTATTACTGATCGAGTCGGAGCACCGATTGTCAGGAGCGTCTTCTCGGTAAGTGCGCCCGTTGGACACGCCTGGACGCAAGCTCCGCAGGAAACGCACTCGCTTTCAATAAAGGATGTTCCCGAGGATGAAACTCGAGCCTCGAATCCGCGATTTTCAATCGTGAGAGCAAAGGTGCCTTGAACTTCATCACATGCGCGAACGCAGCGGTTGCACACGATGCACTCTGTAGAATCGAAAGTGAAATATGGATTTGACTCATCTTTAGCGATTCCCAAGTGTGTTCGACCTTGGTAGCGAACTTCTTTCAGTCCTACTCGGGCGGCCATCTCATGCACTTCACACTCATCCCCCACTGCGCACTCTTTGGGATGATCAGACATGTAGAGCTCCATGACACCTTGGCGAACACGATCTATCCGCGGGCTCTGTGTAGAAACTTTCATTCCTTCCGAGACGGGAGTCGTACAAGAAGAAGGAGTTCCATTTCGACCTTCGATTTCTACAACGCAGAGTCTGCATGATCCAAAAGCTTTTAGTCGATCAGTGGCGCACAATTTCGGAATTGCTATTCCTGCCAATTTGGAAGCGCGCAAAATGGATGTCTCTGCGGGCACTGTGATCGACACGCCATCAATGTCGACGGTGACCTGATCGGTTCGCTTACTTGGCGGCGTCCCATAATCGGGTTCCATTAACAGGCTCATCGAAGCTCTCCATTCTTCGAGGAAAAATCTGATTCAAAATGTAGCATCGCACTCTTGACTGGCAAGGGGGTGAGCCCGCCCATCGCGCAGAGCGAGCCATCGGTCATTACTTCGCACAGGTCCAAGAGCACTTTCTTATTGCCATCAACATCTTTTCCTTGCGAAATCAAGGTCAATAATTCAGCTCCTCGGGTTGAGCCAAGCCGGCATGGAGTGCATTTCCCGCATGACTCTTCGGCGCAGAATTCCATCGCAAATCGGGCTTGGTCAACCATATCTGCCGTTTCATCGAAAATAACGATTCCACCATGGCCCAACATTCCGCCCGCAGACAATAAAGATTCATAATCCATGGAGATATCGAACATAGTGGTTGGAAGGTAAGCACCCAGCGGTCCGCCGATTTGAACGGCTTTCATTGGGCGGCCCGTACGTGTTCCTCCACCGTATCCTTCTACAAGGGCGCCCAGCGTTGCGCCGAACGCGACTTCTACGATTCCACCGCGAGCAACGTTACCTGCAAGTTGAAATACCTGAGTTCCAAGTGATCGTCCTACGCCCCGTCGCTGATACTCACTCGCTCCGTCGGCGAGAATCATGGGAACGCTAGCCAGAGTTAGAACATTGTTAATTACAGTTGGTTTTCCAAAGAGTCCTTCAATTGCCGGCAGTGGCGGCTTTGAGCGAACAACGCCGCGCTTGCCTTCAATGCTCTCCAACATCGCAGTCTCTTCGCCGCAAACGTAGGATCCAGCACCACTTCGAATTCGAATATCAAATGCTCGCCCGCTGGAAAGAACATTTTTACCGAGCCATCCATAATTTCTCGCAATAACAATCGCACGCTCAAGGGTTCGAATCGCATCGGGATATTCGGAGCGAACATAAATAACGCCTTCGTCGGCCCCAACAGTTAGTCCAGCTATTGTCATTCCTTCAAGGAGAGTAAAGGGATCGCCCTCCATAAGAATTCGATCCGCAAAAGTTCCGCTGTCGCCCTCATCTGCGTTGCAACAAATGTATTTCTTTTCAGATTCTGTTTGCAAAACCGTGCGCCACTTAATACCCGCCGGGAAACCCGCGCCGCCCCGACCCCGGAGACCAGAGGCCGTGAGTTCATCAATCACTTCGTTGTCCTTCATTGAGATGGCTTTCCTCAGGCCAACAAGTCCACCATGTGCCTCAAAGTCTTGTATCGACAAAGGATCAGTAATTCCAACACGGGCAAATGTCACCCGATCTTGAGATGCTAGCCACTCGATTTCATCGGTAGGCCCTAAGGAAAGTCGGTGGTCACCACCTGAATAAAAATGAGAATCAAAAAGTGAGGGCACATCAAACAAAGAGACTGGTCCGTATGCCACTCTGCCGAGAGCTGTCTCGACCTCAACGAGTGGCTCTAGCCACAACGCTCCCCTAGTTCCGTTCCTTATAAGTACTACATGAAGTTTGCGCTTGAGGGCTTCAAATTCAATGCGATTGGCCACGTCATCAGCACCAACTGATCTAGATGCAGAATCCGATGGCACGTATACCGTATAAGTTTTCATCCCTGAATCGCCTTCACAACGGAATCAACACTTGCGCGACCCTGAAGCTTGCCATTCACCGTTGCACTGGGACCGAGTGCGCAATTGCCGAAACAAAAAGCCTTATCAAATTCGACTCCCTGGCTTTTCAATCCTGAAACCAATTCGCGTGATCCCACCGCCTGACAGGCTTCCGCCACGCATACGCGGACATGATTGGCGGGAAGCAGGAAAGTTCGAAGGTCGCTATAGAAAGTTAAGACGCCATGAACTTCGGCACGCGAAACGTTGCAGGCTTCTGCAATGAGTGCCACGGCTGGGGTTGGAACAAAACCGAAAACGGATTGAATTGCCTGTAATGAAATAAGGACCGGACCGGGTTTATCGCGCGTTTGAGAAAGGACGAGCAAAGCCTCGTCCTTAGACCACGACGCGTATGTCATTAGAAGAGTCCCACCACTTTCCCGTCAATGAAATCGATGCGCTCAGCCGACGGCACCTTCGGCAAACCCGGCATAGTCATCACTTCTCCGCAAACCATGACGATAAATTCTGCCCCGGCCGAAAGTCGGACTTCGCGAATATTGATGGAATGTCCTGTCGGCGCCCCGCGTAGCGCGGCGTCAGTTGAGAATGAATATTGAGTTTTGGCGACGCAAACTGGGAAATGCCCGTATCCACTCTCTTGCAACTCTTTGATGCGGGCTCGAACTTTGCTATCCGCCGTCACTTCACTCGCACCGTAGATTCGGCTTGCTATTAAATTGATCTTCTCTAAAAGAGTCGCATCATCTGGGTATACAAATGTAACCTCAGTTGGCTTTTCGCAAAGCTCGACAACAGCGTGGGCAAGATCAACAGCTCCCTTGCCACCATCCGCCCAGTGCGTAGCAAGAACGATCTTCACGCCCATGGCTTCGACTTTAGCGCGCAATAGCGCCACTTCGGCTTCGGTATCACTCGTGAAATGATTAATGGAAACAACTAAAGGTATGTTGTAAACGTCGCGAATATTCGCAACATGCTTTTCGAGATTTACAATGCCAGCTTCAAGTGCTGCGAGATTCTCCTCTGTAATGGTCTTGAGATCTCCTCCACCGTGATATTTCAGCGCGCGAATAGTGGCTACCAAAACACATGCAGATGGACGCAAGCCCGATTTACGGCACTTGATATCAATGAATTTTTCGGCCCCTAGGTCCGCACCAAATCCTGCTTCAGTGACGACGTAGTCAGCCAACTTCATGGCCGAACTCGTTGCTACGACGGAATTGCATCCATGAGCGATATTGGCAAATGGTCCGCCATGCACGAACGCTGGGGTGTTTTCCAGTGTTTGAACTAAATTCGGCCTCGAGTGTATGCAACCACAATCTTGCCCATTCGCTCTTTCAAATCTTCAAGGGAAGTCGCTAGGCAGAAGATAGCCATAATTTCGGAGGCAACGACAATATCGAAGCCGTCTTGGCGTGGGTAACCATTGCCTACTCCGCCAAGTGAAACGACAATGTCGCGCAGCGCACGATCATTCATGTCGACCACGCGCTTCCAGGCAATTCGTCTGACATCAATACCGAGGGCATTTCCATGATGAATGTGGTTATCGAGAAGCGCCGCTAGAAGATTGTTAGCCAGAGCAATTGCGTTGAAGTCACCTGTGAAATGGAGATTAATATCTTCCATCGGTACTACCTGTGCGTAGCCACCCCCTGCTGCTCCACCCTTCATTCCGAAAACGGGTCCAAGTGAGGGTTCCCGAAGCGCGAGCATCGCATCCTTGCCAATTACACGAAGCGCATCACCTAGACCAACCGTGGTGGTCGTCTTGCCTTCACCCGCAGGTGTCGGACTAATTGCCGTGACAAGAATCAGTTTGCTGTTGTCTCTTTTTGGTAGAGCATCCAAGTACTTGAGTGAGACCTTCGCCTTGTAATGGCCATACGGCTCAAGGTGTGAAGCATCAATTCCCAGCATCGCTCCAATTTCTTGAACTGGCTTCATGTTGGCTGCTTGTGCAATTTCGATATCGGACAATTTACTTACCCTTCATCTCTTTGATTGCTGCGGTGAGTGCGGGAATTACCTGATGTAGATCACCAATAATTGCGTAATCTGCATAAGCCATAATTGGTGCCTCTGGATCTGTATTTATGACAACGATATTTTTGCTGTTCTTACATCCTGCAATATGTTGCATCGCACCGCTAATTCCAGCAGCGATATACAAATCTGGAGCGACTTTCGTTCCAGTCTGACCTACTTGTTCGGCATGAGGACGCCAGCCCGCACTCGTCACCACTCGAGAACATCCAACCGTTCCTTCAAGCAGAGCGGCCAATTCTTCAAGTGCACCAAAGCCTTCAGGTCCGCCAACACCGCGACCACCCGAAACGATTACTTTCGCGTCCGTTAAAGTCACACCGCCGCGGTTGGAATCTCCGCCACGACTAATAACTCGTACCCGAAGGTCATCGGAGGAAAGGTTTACAGCGAAGTCTTGGATCGATGCTTGTCCTGATACTGGCTCAGCTTCAACTGAGAATGCCAGCACCGTGGCAATTAGAAGCTCCGAATGAACTAGTGCCTCTTCCATCAAGTTGGCTGCCCATCGTGCGCGTACAACGCGATGCGGTGAGCCGAGGGTTATCTCGCTGCACTCAGCCGCCATTGGAAGATCCAAATATGTGGCGACGTGTGCCAATTGCTCGTTCCCTCGTGGAGATCCTGCCGCCAAAATCGCTTGAGGATTTAGCTGTTCAATCAATTGAACAATTGCACGACCACTTGCCGCCGGTGTGTAATCAGTAAGTTGGTCGTGAGTCGCAACATGGAGAACTTTCACCCCATGATTTCCAATTACCTCCGCGACGCTTCTTCCAGCATCTCCGATAACAACGGCTTCAACGTCGTCTGAAAGTCTTCGTGCCGCAGTGATCGCTCGCAAAGACAACGGATCGAGTTCGCCTAAATCGTGATCAACCAATACGAGAATCATGCGAGTATGCCAATCGTTTTAAGTACTTCTACCAAAGCAGGAACCGCCTCGGCCCCCTTACCAAGAACTTGCGCACCTGCCGTATTGGAAGGAGCCACACTCAACGAAACTTTTTCCAATTTAGGCACTTGCGCAGTCGGTTTCTTGTGATCGACCGGCTTTTTGCGGGCTTGAATGCGACCAGGAACCGATGGATAACGGGGAATATTGAGGCCATCTCGCACCGTGATAACGGCAGGAAGTGGTGTTTGATAAATTTCACGAGTTGTTCCGACGACACGTTCGCATTCGGCGATTCCATTTTCGATTTTCATACTCTTGACGTTTGTAACAATTGGTAAGCCCAGTGCGTGTGCCAATCGAATATGAATCTGGTAACCCGCGCTATCGGCTGATTCCGCGCCGAAAAGAAGTAAATCGAATTGCGTCTCTTCGGCTTTGACGGCTTCGACCAGTGCGGCGGCCGTGGCTTGAGGATCCCAATCTTCGCCATCCGTTTCAAGCAAGATTGCCCGAGAAGCGCCAATCGCCAGTTGAGAACGAAGTTGTTCCTCTGCTTCGGTTGGTCCAAGAGTGAGCAAGGTCAAAGAACCGCCCATCTGCTCAACAAGTTGAACACCGGCCTCGACGGCATTTTCTTCATGCGGGCTAATGCCAAAGCCAAGGTGCTTAGTATCAATATCTTTTGAGTCTGGTGTCAGCAGGAAAGTACTTCCAGCCAAAGGAACTCGCTTCAAGCAAACAAGTACATTCATTAGCTAAGAATCCGTCCGTTCTCTGGATCAAAGAGCGGAGTCGAACCGACGCCAGCCACGGTTACGGGGTACTGCTCTCCAAGATACTCAACTAAGAACTTGGATCCAGGTACTGCCAAGTCAGTCGGCAAGTAACTCATGAGTACATGCTTTCCCAAAGAGGGAGCCGAGCCTGCACTCGTAACGTAGGAGCGACGTCCATGGGAATCAATAATCGGGCCTCCATCAAGGGTAAGGATTGGCTCCTTGCCCAACATGTAGCGCTTCTCCCCTGTCGAAGATGTATGGTCGTCAACTGTTAGAGAACAGAGAGTTGTAACAGGCTTTTCTGCGCGATGACGTAAGTGCGCCTCCTTGCCAATGAAATCTTGTTCCTTAATCTTGGGAGTTTGCATACCCGCTTCCACGACGTTGTACTCAGTTTCAAGTTCTCCGCCATATGCACGATAACTCTTTTCAAGACGACCTGTTGTGCCATAAACGCCGATTCCGACGGGTATTAGCCCATGATTCTTGCCGGAATTCCAAAGCGCATCCCATAACTTCGCACCCTGCTCAATGGGAACATAAAACTCCCAGCCCAGATCTCCGACGTAAGAAATTCGTGAAGCCAGAACTCTTAGAGATCCAATTTCAATCATTTTGCACGTGCTGAACTTAAAGGATTCGTGGGAGACATCATCGGAAGTAATCGCAGAGAGTATTTCTCGCGCCTTTGGGCCCCACACACCGATTGTTGTAAAAGCTGAAGTTAAGTCAACTATTTGCGCTGACCCATCGGCTGGAAGTTGGTCTGAAAACCACTTTTTATCAGCCATGCCGTGTGCACCGCCGGTGACCACACGGAAGTGATCTTTACCTAGGCGCATAATCGTAAGGTCTGATTTGAAACCGCCGTTCTGAGAAAGTACGGGCGTGTAAACAACGCGACCAACCGCGACATCCATCTGGCGCACCGCAACTTTTTGAGCAAGAGCCAGGGCTCCCGGACCTGTGACATCGAAAAGCGCAAAGGCGCTGAGGTCAACAATCCCAGCGGTCTCTCTCATCTGAAGATGTTCTGCATTGATGATGGGTGACCACCAACGCGCTTCCCACTCTGATGTTCGAGGCATTACCGCTTCACCGAATTTGGCCAACAAGGAAGAATTTGATTCATACCAAAATGGTCTTTCCCATCCGGCAGTTTCAAAAAAGACGGCTCCAAGTTCCTTTTCGCGATCGTTAAATGGCGAGAGGCGAACGTTGCGATTGCTTTCATATTGCTCAGAAGGGTGAACAATCCCGTAGGTCTTGTTAAATCCTTCGGCGGTACGCGCCTTCACATGGAATGTAGTTTTCTGGTGTTCGCGGAATCGAGCAATATCTGAAGAGTGAAGGTCAATCTCTGATTGGCCATCTGGAGTGAGAGAAAGAATTCCGTTGATCGCATATTTCTCGCGAACATTTTCATCGCCGATAATGTCGGGCATGAGTTCGAGTGAGTGTTCATCTTGAATATCAAAATCATCCTGAGTAAATGGAAATTCTGTAGGAGAAAGCGCCGCTAGTGCATTTGAAGGAATGTCCTCCGGTGTATACAGAATTGGACGATGAGCATACGAACCAACCTCAAGGCCGGTTCCGTGCTGACGCTCATACATATTGGTATCCATGTCGCGGATAATCGGCCACTCAATATCGCCTCGGCTATCAGCAAAGAATGGAACGGGGCCAATATCTTTCATCTGGTGAACCGCGGGAGTTAGAGGAATTGAAGCACCCGCCATTTTTGCCAAGCGTGGACTCCAGCAACCCGTCGCAATGACGACATACTCGGCTTCAATATCACCATGATCAGTGCGAACTCGCTTAATTCGACCATCTTCAACATCCATGCCAAGCACTTCAATATTCGCAAAAGTTTGAAGTGCGCCCATTTCAACAGCTTTTTCGCGCATAAGAGTTCCTGCACGAAGCGAATCCACTACTCCGACTCCTGGAGTGTAAAAGCCGCCGAGAATGACAGTTTCATCGATGTATGGGACTAGCTCCTTAATTTCAGCCGGTGTTACTAACCGTGAATCTGGAACTCCCCACGATTTTCCTGAAGAGATTCGTCGAGTGAGTTCTTGCATTCTCTCTGGCGTGCGTGCAACCTCTATTCCGCCACACTGAGTAAAGGTTCCTAACTCTCTATATTGGCGAACGCTATCTGCCGTAATTGCCGTCATCTCTTTAGAGTGATCAACGGGGAAAATAAAATTGGAAGCGTGGCCGGTGGAGCCACCAGGGTTTGGAAGAGGACCTTTATCAATCTGAACAAGGTCGCGCCAACCCAATCGTGCCAAGTGATAGGCAATGCTGTTGCCAACGATTCCTGCACCGATTACGACGGCCTTTGCCTTGCTTGGCACTGTACTCATTGCTTAATCCATTCTCTTGCGTTGTAGGTATTACAGACTTTTTCGAATACTTGATTCAAAACCTTCGACATGATCGCGCATTGCCTTAGAGGCCGCGACCGAATCTCCATCTCGTATCGCTTTCAATAAGGCGCGGTGCTCCTTAACGGCTTCGGAAAGATCTTCCACTCGATCCAAAGCCAAGAACCAAATTCTCAAAGCGTGGGCGTAATACTGCTCGAGTGATGTTTCTAGAAAAACATTATGCGTGCATTGATAGATGTGGCGATGAATTTTTTGATCAAGGAGAATTAGTTTTGCCATATCTGGCTCACCCTTGATCGCATCAATCTCGGCAATGAGTTCGACGGTCACAATCTTTTCTTCACTCGTCGAACGTGCAGCCGCTAGACCCGCCGCTTTG
The DNA here is from genome assembly GCA_026392695.1 of Actinomycetota bacterium. Classification (GTDB taxonomy): domain Bacteria; phylum Actinomycetota; class Actinomycetes; order Nanopelagicales; family Nanopelagicaceae; genus QYPT01. Next base: position 36,047 of record JAPLBP010000118.1, read on the forward strand.
ATTTCGAGAACCGACCGGACCTCAGATAGCGCCGAAAGGTTCTGCACATCAACGCTGGTAACGAACATTCCTCGACGTGGGTAAACATCAACAAGCTTTTCACTTGCGAGCGCCCGTAACGCTTCTCGGCACGATCATGGATCGGATCTGGGTGTAGGCCTCCTCGGATTGAGAGGCGCTATTGCTTCCTCGCTTGGAGAGCACCGACACTGGCATGGATCGATGATATATCAGTACCTGTCTTATAGATACATAAGCGAACGACTCGCGCCTGTTAGACTGCGGGTATGGCTTTTCGACGAGGCGCGCCCAACGAAAAGGGATGGCGGGAACTTGAACCTGTGCCATCCCCGCCTCACACAGGAGAGCATTTTCCCGCTCACAGTGAACCGCTTTTACTCCTGCACCACCTCTCCGACCTGCATGTTTGTGATGCGCAATCCCCTCTTCGCCCCGAGTACTTAGATCGTTGGGCAGACCCAACGAGTCCAATAAGAGATTTGGTCGGGACAATTGGCACATATCGACCTCACGCGATGCTAACTCCACACGTCGTCGAAGCGATGGTCACCTCCCTCAATCAAATGAGCGTAGGTCCCCTTTCGGGTCATGCCATTAATGCGGCAATTGTCACGGGCGATACGACTGATAACGCCCAAGAAAACGAAGTGAATTGGTATTTAGCTCTCTTGGATGGAGTTGAACTGCGTCCTGACTCCGGTTCGTTTGATCGGTATGAAGGCGTGATCGATGATGCCTCAGAACATTACGACATTAAGTACTGGCATCCACATGGAACTCCTAGGGGACTTGAAGATGACGAGCCTCGCGCCCTGTATGGCTTTCCTGTAATTCCCAAACTCCTTGATTCATGTCGTGCTCCGTTCAAAGCAACGGGGTTGGATGTTCCTTGGTATGCCGTACACGGCAATCACGACGCACTTTTGCAAGGCACCGTCACGGCAAATGAAGAGATGAAGAAGGAAATGATGGGCAACCGTCGATATGAAGCGTTGCCCTCTTCTCTTTCGCTAGCAGAAACCTTGGCGGCTTTTAACGAAGTCGGACCTGCTGATTTTCCAACCGAAAGTGATGCGCCTTTCGTTCTTGTAACTGCCGATGTGGAAAGGCGCGCAGTAGATCGCGGAAAATTTGCCGCTCTACATCGTCAATCTCCTGGGAAGCCCGAGGGGCATGGATTTTCGGAAAAGAATGTCGAAAACAAAACAATGTATTACTCGACCGATATCGGCGGGGTTCGACTCATAGTTCTAGATTCGGTGAATCTTTACGGGGGCTGGCAGGGCTCACTTGATGAAGAACAATTCATTTGGCTCGAAAATGAAATACAAACCACGCAACTTCCCGTTGTTCTCGCTTCACATCATCCACTCTCAAAGATGTTCAATGACTACTCGCTAGCCGAAAGACGGGTATGCCTTGATGAAATTACAACAATGTTGTTGAAATACCCTCGAGTCATTCTTTGGCTGGCAGGTCATGAACATCGCCATCATGTTGAATGGATTGGTTCAGAGGTAGGAATAAAAGGATTCTGGCAAATTGAAACCGCTTCCCACGTGGATTGGCCTCAGCAAAGTCGCACCGTTGAAGTGGTTCGAGCAGATGACGGCGATATCTATATCGGCCTCACTGTTGTTGATCACGCTGGACCGGCAAAATATGAAGAGACTCAAACCCCAATTGGAATCGCGTCTCTCTCACGCACTCTCTCCGCGAATGTTTGGCAAAAGCGCGAGGAACTAGGCGCTAAACACCCATTTGAATGGGCAGAAGGCAGAGTCGACGACAGAAATGTAGTTTTAAAAATCCAAAAGCACTGAAGTCGCGCGAATCTCCACGTTTACAGTTGAACCCGTTGGAAAATCTAAAGCCAACGCGCTAGGCATCGATATGAAGAGCACACTTGAATCCCCCGTCATTCGCACTGAGATTCGAGTAAGTGGACCAAGGAAAGTGAGATTAATTATCGTCGCACTTGCTGGTCCCGAGCCATCGCCATGGCTAAGTGTCAATTGCTCAGGTCGCACGAGGGCCTTTCCGGTTTTCGTTGTTGGCGCTCCACCTTCACCCACGCGCAAATTGACGCTTTGCCCATAAATTTTTAAAGTTGTTGGCGATGTCACCTCTGCTGGCAATGAATTCATTGCGCCAACGAATTTCGCAACTTTGACGTTCGCAGGATTGAGGTAAACCTCTTGCGGAGGTGCGCACTGTTCGAGCACACCGTGTCGCATCACTCCCACACGATCTGCAATGGCCATAGCTTCTTCTTGATCATGGGTAACAAAGAGCGTGGTCGTGCCGACCTCAGTTTGAATTCTCTTGATCTCATCGCGAAGTTGTGTACGCACTTGTGCATCCAAAGCTGACAACGGTTCATCCAGAAGTAGAACGTTTGGTTGGATTGCCAACGCTCTAGCCAGCGCTACGCGCTGTTGCTGACCACCAGATAATTGATGCGCAAGTCGCTTACCCATCTCCCCTAGTCCAACAAGATCCAAAAGTTCTTGGGCGCGAGCATCCCGCTTAGCACGATCAACTTTTCTTACTCGCAAGCCGTATGCCACATTTTCCAACACCGACATCGTGGGGAAGAGTGAATAGGCCTGAAATACCATTCCCATATTTCTCTTATTGGCAGGAGTGCCCGCAACATCTTTTCCGTTGATGATTATTTGACCGCTGTGATCGGTGTCCAATCCTGCCAAAATGCGCAGCGCCGTTGTCTTTCCACACCCTGAAGGACCAAGCAGCGCGACTAATTCACCGGGTGCGATATCAAGGCTAAAGTTTTCGAGGGCAACCGCATCGCCGTAGACTTTTCGAAGTCCTTGAAGTTGAACTGACACGCGATTCTGCTCGGTCACGATGTGGCCTCCTGTGTTTTATTTGAGCGAAGTGATTTTGGAGCGATTGCCATGACAACGACAACTAGCCATGCACCAACTAATGAAAGAACTGACAGGGCAATCGCATTCAAGATATGGCCCTGCGAGATATTCGCAATCCACGTTGGGAAGGTATCCCAATGTAGAAGAACGGCAAGGGTAAATTCACCAAGCGAGAGGGCAATGGCCAAGAAGACAGCGCCATTTACTGCGCTTCGAATAGTCGGAACGATTACAAAGAGCAACGTCTGTCTCATAGATGCACCCGAAGCACGCGAAGCTTCCACAAGAGTCAAAAGTGGAATGGAGGAAAGCCCGACATCAAGGGCTCGGTAGGTATAAGGCAACGAGACGATGACATAGAGAAAGGAGAGTTCATACACCGTTGACTGGAGAAAAACCGGAAATGCAGTTCCAACACCAAGTGCAAAAGAAATTACTGGGACCACCAGTGGAACCAAACAGATGAATTCGATCATTCGCTTCCAGCGACCTCCGCCAAGATGGAGGTAAACCACCGTTGGCACCATCAAGACAAGCACTGCCACCGCGGTCAGGAGAGCCAATCTAAAAGAAACGCCTAAGTTAGTCTTAAAACCTTCTTGCTGAAAAACCCAACGAAAGTTATCAAAACCATGGGACTTGCCCAAATTGACTCGAAGGGAGAATTCAAATGCCGCAATCAGAGGAAATACAAAAAAAGAAGTGGCAGCAAGCAGGGCCAAATAATTAGCTGGGGTTAATTTTCGCTTCATGGCTTCGCCTTTGAAAACTTAAGCACAAGAAGATAAATTCCCATCACTATGGCCGAGACACCAATCATGCACACCGCCATTGCGTGGCCCAGATGCTCCTGATTAGCCAGTACATTTCCGTCGACCAGATTGCCAATTAATAGTGGCATCAGCGGCAAGGTGCCCGAAGTCATGGCACGCGCGGTGGCATATGCAGAAAATGAATTCGCGAAAAGCAAAAGCGTCGTTGATAAAAAAGCAGGGAAGAGCAAAGGAACAGAAATTCGAGTGAAATACGAAAAACGCCCTCCGCCAAGAGAGTCGCTTGCCTCTCGCCACTCAGGCTTGATGTTTTCAAGTGCCGGAGTAAATATGAGGACCATCAGCGGAATTTGAAAGAAGCAATAAACGAGAATAATTCCTGTTTCAGAAAAAAGCGTAAAAGAACCCGAATACATATTCCATCCAAGGGCTTTGAGCGCTTTCGTCACTAATCCTTCGGTTCCAAATCCTGCAAGAAACATAAAAGCTAAAGGGACTCCGCCCGTATTAGCAAAAACTGATGCGGTTGCAGCAATCGCTCGACGGCTACGTGTTCCGGTCTTGACGACAGCACTCGCGATGATGGCACCAGCAATAGCGCCAATCATGGCGGAAATAAACGACAATCGAATTGATACGGCGAATGAGTGTCCATATACGCCCTTGAAACATTCTGCAAAATTATCTAACGTAAATTTTCCATCATTACTTAAGAACGCATCCCTGATGATGAAGGTCAGGGGAAAGACAAGGAAATAAGCGACAAATGCCAAGAATGGCATGAGCGGTACGAGAGATTTTAAAGTACTCCCGCGACTTAGGTATGCAAGCGGACCGGCACCCTTTTTAGGGGTACCGGTCCGTTGCGCCACTACTTGTGACAAGGACTAGGTCCTTAGATCTTTGGCCATGCAGTCTTCAACAGACTTGATGCAACATTCTGTTGAGCCAAAGATGGAAGTACTGAGCCTGGAAGGTTCGCAGGAACCGTCAAGACCTTTGGTGGTGAAACGGCGGTCTTCTTCGCCTTCATTGCTGGGCCAGTGATTGGGCTTGCGCCACCACTGATATAGACATTCTGTCCGCCCATAACAAGTGCAAACAAGGCTGATGGGGCAAGAGCCAAATCAGCAGCGGTTAGATCTGCAGCAAGCTTGCCGTTGACCTGGGAGAACATAAGTTCTTCCCAGAGACGAGCAGCAGCAGGATGTGGTGCGGTCTTGTTGATTGCAAGCACATATGGTGTTCCTGCAACGTTTGCATCTGATGGGTATGTGCACTTAACCGTCTTACCGATTGAGGCAGCCTGTGCGATGAAGCCTGGTGCGTTGTAATCCCATGTAAGGCTGATCTTGAAAGCACCAGTGGCGAATGCGGTTGCATTCGCGGTAACTGACACAAAGATTCCCTTTGATTTCAAGTTATGGAAGAAGTCAATACCAGGTTGGATGTTCTTAACGCTTCCACCCTTAGCGACCGCAACAGCGAAAACGGAAATAAGTGCTTGTTGTGCAGCGGTTGGATCGCCCTGAATTGCGAACATTCCCTTGTAAGCCGCGTTATCTAGGCTTGCAATGGATGTTGGGGCCGGTGAGACAGATGAGTCGTAGCACATTGCGATTGATCCGGTGTATCCGCCGTACCAATTGCCGTTTGTGTCTTTCCATTGGCGTGGAATATCTCCCCAGTTCTGCACGCGATAGTTTGCGAACAAACCTGCGCCTTCAGCGACGTGTGAAAGTCCGATGTCAACAACATCTGGCATCTTTGCCATGTTCTTCGTCGTCTTAATAGCTTCGATTTCTTGAGCAGACGATCCGTCTGGATTATCGCTAACGATCTTGATTCCGAAAGCCTTTGTCATGATGTCCATGGCATCGCCATAGTTTGCCCAGTCGCGTGGTGTAGCGATGAGGTTTAGTGTGCCTTCTTTTTTGGCAGCCTTGATCAAATTATCAAGTCCCCCAAAACTTGCAGCAGAGGTTGCCTTTGATGGATCAACGGCAGCGTTTGCTGGAAGCGCTGCAAGAGCGGTTGTTGCCAACACCATGCCGATGGCGCCAGATAGAACTCTAAGTTTCTTAGACACTTAGTTACCTTTCCTAAAGTTACATCGAGAAAGACCAGGTCTCTGGCCTTCCGTATTTCTTGAGTGAAGACTTCTCTAAAAAGGGCAAGATGTCCAGCACGGACGTGAATATCGCGCGCTATTTAAGTTAACATTTTGTTACAAAGGGCCAATATTTCCGAACCCGATTCACGCTTTATCCGAAACGCCCGAGGGAAAAGGCTGAGAGATCCCGCCCGACTTCACCCTTAGTAACCAATGCTGTCAGAACTTGGCCCATAAGCGGGCCGGCAGTGAAGCCCATATAAGGAAACATACCTATATATAAGCCTTTGTAGCCCGAAACTTCACCTATTAATGGGCGATGGTCAGGGGTTCCATTACCCGTTCCAATCCACGTCCTAATTATTCGAAGGTGCGAAATGCTAGGCACAACCTTGAGGGCAACTCGCATGTTGGCCCGAAAAGACTCTTGGCTAAAAGTGATCTCTCCACTGGGACTAACTTTTGCCGGCCACCCACCTCCTATGAGGAGTGAACCAGATTTAGCTTGCTTAAAAGTCAGCTTCTCCCCAGTGAAATAGACAAGATGTTTGACCAGCGGGGCAATTATTTCTGTGACACTGACTTGCACGGGATCACTTGAAATCGGCAGTTCAATGTTGAAACTCTTCGTTAATGCGTTGAGGCCCCCGTTTGAAGTGAGTACCAGGTTGCGACACGTGAATTTCCCCGAAGATGTAAACAGTAGGTATCCGTCACTTGACTGTTCAATTCTTTCAACTTTAATCCCAGTAAAGACCTGGGCACCATTTGCTTGAGCGGCTCTCGCAAAAGATGGAGCCGCCAAAAGTGGGTTCGCCTTACCTTCAATCGGTGAAAATGCTCCGCCTAACATTTTCCCAGAAATGTATGGCGCCTTTTCTAATACTTCACTCATCGTTAGAAGTTGCGCATTAATACCTAGGGTCTTTTCAATTTCCACTTTTCTTACGAGTAGCGCGAGCTCCTCCTTTGACTCAGCGATCATAAGTCCGCCATTTTGAACAACTTCTAAGTCGGCATCGAGAGCCTTAGATAATCCTTGCCATATGTTTAAAGAATCGGATAAGAATTTCAAGGCAGGTAAAAAATCTTGCGCCCATGTTTCACCCAATTGATGAAAACCCTCATACTGAATCTGGCCGTGTAAACTGCCAGCATTTCTACCCGATGCTTGCGTATTGAGATCAAATTGTTCGATAAGCGCACTTTCACGTCCAGCCTGCGCTAGATAGTAGGCAGTTGCGGCGCCAGATATACCGCNNACCGCCACCCACAACGATATTTTCGAAATCTCTTTTAACGATTTCTTGATCGTTGCGGTTCACGAAACTCAGAATAGCATTATAAGGTTAAGCCACATAGGGACTCTTGAGATGGCAGAGGAAAAATGAAAAGTGATTTCTCCGGAAGTTATTCAGTTCTTGTAACGCCCTTTACTGAAGGTGGAGCAAAAGTCGATGTACCCGCCTTGAAGTCCTTTCTTGATTGGCAAATTGCATCAGGGGTGCCAGGCGTAATAATGCTCGGTACAACGGGAGAATTTCTCGCCCTCACCGACGAAGAGAGGCACACTGTCGTAGAGACGACCGTTAAACATATTAACAAACGCATTCCAGTTTTGGTCGGGACAATGAATGCTTACACCCCTAATGCAGTTCGTTATAGCAAGGAGGCGCAGGATTTAGGAGCCGATGGATTAATGATCCTTCCTCCTTACTATTACACGCCCACCCATGATGAAGTTTTTAACTATTACAAAGCAATCTGCGAAGTAGTACAACTTCCAATCATGATCTATAACAATCCATTTACCTCCAATGTGGATTTGCCAGCCGCGCTGGTTGCAAAGATCGCTCGCGCCTTCGAACAGATTCGCTACATCAAGGAGGCCAGCACTGATGTTGCACGAGTGCGCGATGTCATCGAGGCATCCGATGGGTTGGTCCGAGTTTTCGCGGGCGAGCGCGTTGTTGACTCTTATCTATTAGGAGCCATCGGCTACGTCAATCCTTACGGAAATTACATTCCCCACGCTTCCTCTGAAATTTGCAATTTGCTTGACGCTGGCCGTATAGAGGATGCTAGAAAAGTTCAACGCATGATCGACAAGATCGACCACATCATTGCCGAAGGTCACCCGACGTATGGACATCAGTGTTACTCGAAAGCGCTAGCCGGAATGACAGGCCACCCGGTCGGAGATGTACGACCTCCTCTGACGACATTTGCCCAATTAGGGCAAGAGGGTGTCCAAAGAGTGGAAAAAATTAAGGTCCTGATGGCCCAACTCGACGATCTGATGAAGGATCTAGCCAAATAGGTGCATTGCGTACTTTTTATACCTATCTATTGCACGCACAAACCTATTACACGCACTTGGCGCTTTTCCCCATGATCACTGAGGGGAAGGGCGCGGTGCCAATCTTCGGGCTCGCTCAAACTGCTGTTGCCAAGGAATTCGGACGCCCAATTCTTCTGCAGCCCACATAGGCCAATGGGGATTACGTAGCATGGCACGCGCCAACATCACCGCATCGGCTTTGCCCGACGTAATGATCTCTTCTGCCTGATGTGGCTCGGTTATGAGACCAACGGCGGAGGTTAAGATCCCGGTTTCTTTTCTAATGGTCTCTGCGAATTGCACTTGATATCCAGGACCAACGGGAATTTTTGCGTAATCCACTAAACCGCCCGTGGAGACAAATTCTTTTAGTTCACGAGACAGGCGAACCGATTCCTCAATAGCCCAACCTCCTTCGGCCCAATCGGTGGCTGAAATTCTCACGAATAGTGGAACCGAGTCTGGGATGGCGGTACGAAGTGCGGTTGCTGTCTCAAGAAGAAAGCGAGCTCGTCCCTCAAAGCTTCCGCCATACCCATCCGTTCTGAGATTTGAAAGTGGTGATAAGAATTGATGGAAGAGATAGCCATGTGCGGCGTGCAATTCCAATACATCAAAACCAACAGCGTGTGCGCGCAAACCAGCAGCAACAAATTCTTGAGTTAGGGACGTTATTTCCGAAACAGTCATCGAGTGTGGAATCGGAAAATTCCCATAACCTATTGCACTTGGCCCATCCGTTTTCCATCCGCCTTCTTCAGTTGTGGCCATGACATGGTCATCCCAAGGAGACATCGTCGAACCTTTGCGTCCGGCGTGAGCAAGTTGAATTCCTATAGGCACTCCCATCGAATGAGAGAAAGCGACGATGGGGCGAAAAGCTTCTGCTTGTGCATCATCCCAAATCCCCGGGCACGCTACCGAGATTCTGCCTTTTGGAACAACTGCGGTGGCTTCAACCATAACGAGTCCAGCTCCGCCACTGGATAGGGCGCCTAAATGCACTCTGTGCCAATCCCCCACGACTCCTTCGATTGCTGAATACTGACACATCGGACTCACCCACATGCGATTGGGAAAAGTGACGCCTCTGATTTGCAAACTATCAAACATGGAAACTGACATTTGATCTCCTAAATCATGTTTCTCTTACTTGTGATAATTCTAGTGCTTTGACACAATGTGAAAATGACAAACGAATTTGTAGCAAGACTTCCACTAGACGAAAACATCACACGTGGCGCGCAAATTTGGGTGGAAATAAACGGAGCGCGAGTGCAAGGCTTCGAAGGAGAAAGCGTGGCGGCGATCTTGATGGCAGAGAATTTGTCTGCATTGCGCACAACGCAAAATGGTGAACCTCGCGGCGTTTACTGCGGGATGGGAGTTTGTTTCGATTGCCTCGTAGTAGTCGATGACATTCCAAATACTCGTGCCTGTATGACATGGGCCACTGACGGAATGAAGATATCTACCCAAGAAGGACTAAAAGCAAGTAATTAGTAAGATGTTTCTACTAATGACACATACTGATCGTCTGGATCTTTAAAGTAAACGTACTTAAATTCACTTTGCCCCACATCGATAGTTTGAGGGTCACTATGCATTTCGATTCCCAATTTACGTAACTCTTCGCACGCTCTGGCTAGATTAGGAACACCTATTCCAAAATCCATGGGACCGACGTGTCCCCACTCGCCTCGACAATCTTCATAAAGCGGTGTGAGCCGAACCGGTTCAATCCCAGCGCCCTGACCAGCCATAAAAAGCGTCATGTGATGTCCAGGGAGTGCCCTTCCTTCTTGGTACCA
>JAPLBP010000123.1:0-22578 GCA_026392695.1 Actinomycetota bacterium
AACAGCGCCAGTTACACTGGCCATTATCTTGCTGAGATCTTAAAACACAATCGAATTAGTGCCTAAGTTTTTCTCTCATGGCTGATCCTGCAACTTATCGCCCCTCGGATATTCCGGCCCTGCCTGGGGTTTATCGATTTTTCGATTCTAATGATCAAGTTCTCTATGTAGGCAAGGCGTTAAGTTTGAAATCTCGTCTTAGTAATTACTTTCAAGGTAATTTACTTGAGAGAACTCATCGTATGGTTCATCAGGCCGTCAGGGTTGATTGGACAATCGTAAATTCTGAAGTTGAAGCGCTCCAGTTAGAGTTCTCTTGGATAAAGCAATACAACCCTCCGTTCAATGTTCAATTCCGCGACGATAAGTCTTACCCATATTTAGCGATTTCCATCAAGGATGAATACCCCAGGGTCTTTATTACCCGACAACAGAAACGCAAAGGCGTGATGTATTTCGGTCCGTTCACGCACACGTGGGCTCTTCGTAATACTTTTGATGTGGTCCTGAAGGTTTTCCCAGTGCGTTCATGTTCGGAAACCACATTTGAGCGCGCGCGTAAAAGTAAAAGGCAATGCCTTTTGGGGGATATAGGCAAATGTGCAGCTCCGTGCGTGGGGTGGGTGTCCAAAGAACAGCATAAGGACCTGGCTTTGCGCCTGATCTCGTTTATGGAGGCCGGCGTGGGAGACATTGTTCCGACTCTTGAAAAGGAGATGGAGTCAGCCTCTGCTCATGAAGAATTTGAAAGAGCGGCAAAGATTCGTGATCAAATAGTTTCAATGCAACGTGCACGTGAGTCCGCCGAGGCAACTCTGTCGGAAAGTTTCAGCGCAGATGTCATTGGTATATTTCGTGATGGCGCTCATGCGGCGGCTTCAATTTTCGTCATCAGGGGAGGATCAATAAAGGGCTCCAGGTCGTGGCTCCTAGATCCAAAACAAGGACTGGAAGGCGAAGATGAAGTGACCGCCCTTCTCTCAGCCATTTACGGTTCTATAGATGCTGGCGCAATTCCAAAAGAGATTGTTATTAGTGATCTCCCTGAAGGGCAATCAACTCTCGAAGCATGGTTGAGCGAGAAACGTGGCTCGCAGGTAGAAATAAGATTCCCCCAACGGGGTGAAAAAGTAGAAGTACTAGAAACGGTTTTACGCAACGCACGCTATGCATTGATTCAGTACGTGAACAAAAGATCAGCCGACTCTGCCTTCAGCGGACAAGCCCTTGAAGAAATTCAGCAAGCCCTTGACCTAAAGAGTCCTCCGCTTCGAATTGAATGTTTTGATATTTCGAATATTTCAGGCACAACCGTGGTTGCTTCGATGGTTGTTTTCGAAGATGGAATGGCAAAGAAGAGTGAGTATCGTCGGTTCATTATTGACACGACAACGGCGTGGGATGACACCCGTGCAATCCATCAGGTCATATTCCGAAGAATCAAACGATTGATAGATGAGCAGGCAGTTAACTCCGAGGAAGTCATGCTTCAAGGTGGATCGTCTAAGAGATTCTCATACCCGCCCCAACTTATTGTGGTTGATGGCGGGGCGCCTCAAGTCGCCGCAGCGGCGCGCGCTCTCGAGGAATTGGGTTCTTCGAACATTGCATTGTGTGGACTGGCAAAGAGAATGGAAGAAGTTTGGTTACCCAATAATTCAAATCCTCTAATTCTGCCTCGAGGGAGTGAGGGGCTCTACCTCTTGCAGCGAATTCGAGATGAAGCGCACCGTTTCGCAATCACCTTCCATCGTTCTAGACGGTCCAAATTAATGCTCGATTCACTATTGGACGAGATTCCGCAATTGGGTTCTGTGCGACGGGCTGCTCTCCTGGATAGATTCGGCTCAGTTGCGGCTATTCGAAAGGCGAGCGCCCAGGAAATTGCTCTTGTGCCCGGAATCGGTGAGTCCACCGCAGCACTTTTGACTGCGCACCTTCTTCGCTCCACCAGCGAGAGTGTTGATACTGAAACAGGTGAAATTCTTGATGGTTCTTGACAGATACGCGATGATGAAGTGCCATGAATAAGCCCCACGAAGTGTTGATTTTGACGGGAATGTCCGGAGCAGGACGTTCGACGGTTGCCCATGCTTTAGAGGATTTGGGTTGGTATGTGGTGGACAATCTGCCCGCTTCTCTATTGCCCTCTCTCGTGGCGCAGACCGATGGTGCGAAAATTTCAGCAATGGCAGTGGTTGTTGATGTTCGAAGTGGCCAATTCTTCGATGATCTCAATAGCGCCCTTCTGGAACTTAGCGGGAATAAGACTTCACATCGTCTTTTGTTTCTGGATGCGACTGATCAAGCGCTGGTGCAACGATTTGAATCGACTCGCCGTCCTCATCCTTTGCAGGGCAGCGATCGTATTGTTGATGGGATTGCTCGCGAAAGAGCGCGTCTTGAGGATTTGCGATCGCGTGCCGACGTGGTTATTGACACAAGCAATTTGAACGTTCATCAGCTGGAAAAAAGGGTTGGCGAAATTTTTGCAGCCGGACAGTCCCACGGTGTTCGCGTTAACGTGCTTTCCTTCGGATACAAATATGGAATTCCAGTCGATGCTGATCTTCTCTTGGATTGCAGGTTTATTCCGAACCCACATTGGGTTCCCTCTCTACGTCATTTGACCGGATTGACGGAAGAAGTGAGCGATCACGTACTTTCCTCAACCGGCGTTAGCGCCTTCGTAGATAGTTATGTCTCTTTAGTGCAACGTATGGCCGAAGGATATTTACGAGAAGGAAAGACCTATGTCACTCTTGCCGTTGGATGTACAGGCGGGAAGCATCGAAGCGTCGCGATCGCTGAAGCAATTGCAACTCGACTGAATTCAGTAGCAGGCAGTGTTCCGGTCGAGGCGTATGCGCGGCACCGAGATGTTGGGCGGGAATAGTGCAACAAAAGGTAGTTGCTTTAGGGGGCGGACATGGTCTTGCCGCAACGCTATCTGCACTTCGAAAAGTCACGACTGAAATAACCGCCATCGTGACGGTTGCAGATAACGGTGGCTCAAGTGGACGTTTACGAGAAGAGTTTTCAATTTTGCCTCCGGGTGATCTACGAATGGCACTTTCGGCGCTATGCGCTGATGACGAATGGGGCCGATCATGGGCTCGGATAATGCAGCATCGATTCACTAGTGATGGAGTTCTCAACGGCCATGCCGTAGGAAATCTTCTCCTTGCAGCTCTTTGGGATAGGGATGCAGATCCCGTCGTGGGTCTGGATCGTGTCGGTTCGTTGCTCAAAGTTGTCGGGCGTGTTCTACCGATGTCTTCGCTCCCTTTAGATATTGAGGGCACTTTTCTTGTTGGGGATCGAGAGGTAATTGTTCGGGGTCAAGCCGAAGTAGCGACATCTCCAGGAAAGTTGATTTCACTTCGACTTATTCCAGATCAACCTCCCGCATTGGCCCAATCATGTCTAGCAATTAGGCAAGCAGACTGGATAACAATGGGTCCGGGTTCTTGGTTTTCCTCTGTTCTCCCTCATCTTCTCGTGCCAGAGCAACGTAAATCTCTAGTTGAGAGTGCCGCGCGAAGAATCGTGATTCTTAATCTTGACGCAACGCCTGATTCCCACGGCAGCGAATACGCCGGTTACACAGCAGAAGAGCATTGCGAGCTATTTAGCCGTTATGCACCTGAGTTTCAAGCGGACTATGTTTTAGCAGATACGAGTGTGGTATCTAATATGACGGCACTTGAAAATCAGGTTAAAGCGATGGGTGGAACCCTCGTCGTAGCCGATCTCAGGGTCGCGCAAGGAAGCGTCCACCACGATCCAGAAAAATTGGCATCCGTATTTGGCAACATCATGGCCAATAGCCTGATTGGATAGGGGCATGGCAATGACTTCGGCGGTCAAGGATGAGTTGACTCGGCTTGCAGTTACAAAGCCGTGTTGCCGAAAGGCCGAAGTTTCTGCCTTACTTCGTTTTGCAGGTGGCCTACATCTGGCATCGGGAAAGATTCTTATTGAAGTGGAATTAGATGCTGCCCAGAGCGCGCGCCGACTTCGAAAGGATATCGCCGAGGTTTTCGGACACGAGAGTGACCTTGCCGTTCTCTCTTCCAGCGGTCTTCGAAAGGGGAGTCGTTACATCGTTCGAGTTGTTAAAGATGGAGAAGCCCTTGCTCGTCAAACCGGACTTATCGACGGACATGGTCGTCCAGTTCGTGGCCTTCCTCCTCAAGTTGTATCCGCTGCAATCTGTGATGCAGAAGCGGCTTGGCGCGGGGCGTTTATTGCCCACGGTTCTTTAACGGAGCCCGGTCGATCATCATCTCTGGAAATTACCTGCCCTGGACCAGAGGCTGCGCTGGCTTTGGTGGGAGCGTCCAGACGTTTAGGGATTTCCGCGAAAGCCAGGGAAGTACGTGGAGTAGATCGAGTGGTAATTCGCGACGGGGATGCAATTGGAGTCTTGCTCACAAGGCTAGGGGCGCATGAAAGTGTTCTTGCGTGGGAAGAACGAAGAATGCGCCGAGAAGTTCGAGCGACAGCCAATCGTTTAGCTAACTTTGATGATGCCAATTTGCGACGCTCAGCACGAGCAGCGGTTGCAGCTTCTGCTCGCGTGGCTCGTGCTATGGAAATATTGGGTCCAGAGATTCCCGAGCATTTGAAGGAGGCAGGTGAACTTCGCATCAATCACGGCCAAGCCAGCCTTGAAGAACTCGGATCCCTCGCCGTTCCGCCAATGACAAAAGACGCAATTGCAGGTCGAATCAGACGATTGTTAGCAATGGCCGATAAGCGTGCTCAAGAATTGGGCGTGTCATATACGGAAGCTGGACTTTCTCCCGATCTGCTTAATTGACGATAAGGACTGTGTTTTCGCGCACGTAGGCTCGTTTTTCGCGCTCAGAACCACTCGTATGACTCCCCGATGATAGGCTTTGATCTGTCCCAGCGCTGTGGCTCCTTTATTGCCACCCCTTTTCGCGCCTCTTAGCGCTCCAAGGGACCACTTACTAAGCGAGGTTAATTGTGACTGCAGTAGGAATTAATGGATTTGGACGAATTGGCCGGAACTTCTTCCGAGCCGCCCTCACCTCCCCAGATATTGAGATTGTTGGCATTAACGACCTGACAGACAATGCCACTTTGGCCCACCTTTTGAAGTATGACTCGATTTTGGGGCGTTTAGGCCTTGAAGTCAGCCATACCGCCGACACTTTGACTGTTGGCGGCAAGACCATCAAGGTTTTTGCCGAGCGCGACCCCGCAAACCTTCCTTGGGCATCGGTAGGTGCCGAAATCGTTCTTGAATCCACAGGTCACTTTACGAAGGCAGCCGACGCAGGAAAGCACATCACCGCAGGGGCCAAGAAAGTAATTATTTCAGCACCTGCCAGCGATGAGGACATCACCATCGTTATGGGTGTTAACCATGAAAAGTATGAGCCTGCCAATCACCACATCATTTCAAACGCATCATGTACGACCAACTGCCTAGCTCCAATGGCAAAGGTTCTCAATGATGAATTCGGAATTGTTCGTGGTCTGATGACGACAATTCATGCGTACACAAATGATCAGGTCATCTTGGATTTCCCACACAAAGATCTTCGCCGCGCTCGCGCTGCAGCAACAAATATCATCCCGACTTCGACTGGAGCGGCAAAAGCAATCAGTTTGGTTCTGCCAGAGCTCAAAGGAAAGCTTGATGGATACGCGTTGCGGGTTCCAGTTCCTACTGGTTCAGTAACCCTCACCGTCGAATTGGCAAGAGAAGTTACGGCTGCAGAAATTAACGCGGTTATGAAGGCTGCCGCCAATGGCCCACTTAAAGGATACCTTTCTTACACCGAAGATCCGATTGTCTCCTCTGACATCGTGACAGATCCTTCTTCGTGCATCTTCGACTCTGGCTTGACCAAGGTTGTCGGTTCCACGGCCAAGGTTGTCGGTTGGTATGACAATGAGTGGGGTTATTCCAATCGCCTTGTTGACCTCATCAAGTTGGTAGGTAGCTCGCTCTAATGTCTGATCTGGTTTCTCTTGAGATCGCGGGTAAAAGAGTATTTCTTCGGTGTGATCTCAACGTTCCATTGAAGAATGGTGTGATCACCGATGATGGACGAATTCGTGCATCGTTGCCCACGATCAAATTCTTGCTCGAAGGTGGTGCTTCGATAATTATCGGAGCACACCTGGGGCGGCCAAAAGGAGAAGTTAAGCCCGAACTTTCTTTAGCACCTGTCGCAAAAAGGCTTGGCGAACTTCTAGGCAAACCCGTTTCCTTCGTTTCATCGGTTACGGGGGAGGAAGTAGCTCAATCTGCAAAAAGTTTGAAGAGTGGAGAGATCCTTCTTCTTGAGAATCTGAGATTTAGTTCCTCCGAGACAAGCAAAGTTGACGAAGAAAGAATTGCTCTTGCAAAAGAACTAGCCTCGTATGCAGATCTCTATGTGGGAGACGGTTTTGGAGCAGTCCATCGCAAACACGCATCCGTTTACGATCTCCCGCTCCTTTTGCCACATGCAGCTGGATATTTAGTCTCTGCTGAAGTAGAGGTGCTTAAACGACTTACGCAAAATCCAGAGAGGCCCTATGGGGTCATTCTTGGCGGAGCCAAGGTTTCAGATAAAATTGGAGTTATTTCTAATTTGCTGGACAAGGTAAACGTCTTGGCAATCGGCGGTGGCATGGTGTTTACCTTTTTTGCTGCCCAAGGCAAAGAAATCGGAACGTCACTCGTCGAGGTGGATTCCATTCCTATAGTTAAGGAACTTCTAAAGCGCGCTAAAGATCTCGGAGTAGATCTTAGATTGCCCACAGACATTGTTGTCGCGCCAGCATTCTCCGCTGATGCCCCTGCAACCTTAGTAAACGCAGATTCGATTCCTAAGGATCAAATGGGTTTGGATATTGGACCTGCATCCTCAGCTGATTTTGCACAAGCAATTGGAACCTGCAAGACGGTTTTTTGGAATGGTCCAATGGGAGTTTTTGAGTTTGCGCCTTTTGCGGCAGGTACCAAAGTAGTTGCCAAAGCGCTGACCCATGTTCAAGGAATTTCTGTTGTTGGCGGAGGAGATTCTGCGGCAGCGGTCCGATCACTGGGTTTCGCAGATTCGGATTTCGGGTACATCTCTACTGGAGGTGGTGCTTCACTTGAGTACCTCGAAGGAAAAGCATTGCCGGGATTAATAGCTTTAGATCTTTGATCTTAAGTAATCACTACGAAGCAGGGGAGTAACAATGCGTAAACCGTTAATGGCTGGACATTGGAAGATGAACCTCAACCACCTTGAGGCCATTGCCGTGACGCAGAAATTGGTTTACAGCTTGGACGACAAGGATTATGACGCCGTCGATATCGCGGTTATTCCTCCATTTACTGATATTCGCTCTGTGCAAACTTTGGTTGACGGTGACCGACTTCGATTGCTTTATGGCGCTCAAGATCTTTCGCCAGAAGCCTCCGGTGCGTTTACTGGAGATATCTCTGGTTCCATGCTTTCAAAATTGGGATGCACTTTTGTTCTCGTAGGACATAGCGAGCGTCGCGCTATTCATAAGGAAGATGATGCGACCGTAAATCGAAAGATTAAGGCCGCACTCGCTAACGAGTTGATTCCTATCGTTTGCGTGGGCGAGGACCTTTCCGTTCGCGAGGCTGGAACACATGTTTCGTTTGTAATACGACAACTCCGCGCGGCACTTACTCAACTCTCAAAGCCTGATCTCAAAAAGATCGTGATTGCCTATGAGCCCGTATGGGCAATCGGTACAGGCAAGACCGCCACGCCCGAAGATGCCCAAGAAGTTGCCTCTGCGATTCGACACGAGATCGCAGAAATTGGCTCAGAAGAGATCGCGGCTGCCTTGAGGATTCTTTACGGTGGATCGGTGAAATCTTCCAATGCGGTATCAATCATGGCCCAGGCCGACGTTGACGGCGCTCTCATTGGAGGGGCGAGTCTGGATCCTGAAGAATTGGCACGAATCGCCAAGTTCTACAAGGCCCAATAAGTACAGTATCCTGATCCACTGTTGAGGCCCCTTCGGTCTCGCATAACCTGAATCTCAGCGTTTTGAGGAGAAGCAATGAAATTAGCCCTTTCCATCTTGCTCGTCACCACGAGCGTGTTGATGGTTCTTCTTGTACTGCTCCACAAGGGCAAGGGGAGCGGTCTTTCTGACCTTTTCGGCGGTGGCGTTTCCTCAAATTACGGTGGCTCATCTGTTGTTGAGCGTAACCTTGATCGAATCACAATCGTTGTCGGCGGGCTCTGGTTCGCGGGAGTCGTTGCTCTGAGCTTGGCCCTAAAGTAATTTGTCATTAGTTCGTAAACGGAGAAGATTTTTCACTTTCTAAGGAGCGTTAATGGCAGGCGGAAGCGCAATTCGAGGTTCGCGAGTCGGTGCCGGCCCAATGGGCGAGGCAGAGCGCGGGGAATCTATCGGCCGTTTTCAGGTTTCTTATTGGTGCTCCAATAATCACGAGACAAAGCCCTCTTTCGCTGAAGATGCGACAGTCGTGATTCCGGATGAATGGGATTGCCCACGTTGTGGTTTTCCTGCTGGTCGAGATAAGGCCAATCCTCCGAGCCCGATCAAAAATGAGCCCTACAAGACTCACTTGGCTTACGTGAAAGAGCGCAGAAGCGACGAAGAAGGTTTTAAAATTCTAGAAGACGCTTTGAAGAAACTTCGCGGGGACGACGACTAAATAATCGCACTCGCGCTTGAAAGTATCTGAGATATTCCTAGTTTTCGATTTCTTAGATGCAGTCTTACTACAGTAAAACCGCGTGAGGTTAGCGCTTCTCCATCTCCTAAAGCTTGAGCAGCGATCAGTGTGCCAAAGGTGAAGTCTTTTCCAGGGATCGCAAAGTCAGTTTGGGGATCTCCCGTAATTTGTAAGAACACTCCATTTTGTTGGCCACCTTTGTGAAACTGACCAGTGGAGTGGAGAAATCGTGGACCCCAACCGAACGTGACTGGTCGTCCGCTTTTCATGGCGAGTGAACGACGCAACTGGCCGAGCTCTGAATTTTCTCTTCGATCCAAATAGGCCATTACAGCGATGTATCCGTCATCGGTCACAGCGTTAATAACGAGTTCAAGAGCGCTCTCGAGTGAGTCGACGTCGGCAAATATTTCAATGTTTCCATCTAAGGCATTTGGCTCAAGTGAAGGAAGTTTCCCATTCCACGAAGCAAGCAATTTTGCCGTCTGTTCTTTTGCCTCAGTTACATTCGGTTGATTAAAAGGATCAATTTTTAAGGCGTATCCAAGCAAAGCTGTTACCCATTCCCAAAATATGAAGTGAGAGCCAAGATCTGCCTCGACGACGAGATCACTAGAACCTGCGAAAGCGATATGCGTTGACTCGCCGTTAACGGGTGCAAGGTTTGATTCCAGAACGATAGGCAGTCGACCCACGCCTTCCTTTCCAGTTGACTCAGCAACGAGTTGCTCGATCCAATCTGAAAGACCTGGCATGCCGGAATCGAAGTCGCTGAATGCACAGTATTGACCGCTGTGATAGGCCAGCAAGTAAGCAACTTCCACCGCAGGTGATTCAGGCTTTGCCAACTGCGAAAGTGTTTCCGCGGCGTTATCTAACAGTATCGAGATATCTACTCCGATAAGCGCGGCAGGAACTAAACCAAATGCGCTTAATGCGCTAAATCTTCCGCCAACGAAAGGATCGGCGTTGACGACAGTGAATCCTTTGCCGCGAGCCGAAACATCTAGTGGTGATTCGGGATCGGTCACGATGACAATGTGTTCGCTCGGAACTAAGCCTTGTGCGATGAATAGCCCTTCGAATAGGGCAAGTTGAGAGGAGGTCTCAATAGTGGAGCCAGATTTCGAACTCACAACAACGACGGTGAGGGCGAGACCGCCTGAGACTGCATGCTCGATGTAATCAGGATCGGTGCTATCTAGAACAAAAAGATCTTTTTTGTAGGACGCAGCGATTACTTCGGGGGCCAATGATGAGCCTCCCATGCCACAAAGAACCACCCGAGTGAAATGCCTAAAGCGGGCAGAAATAGCGTCGAGTTCCGGCAGTAGAGCGCGCGAACTATGTGGAAGATCCAGCCAATTAAGTCGCATTTCTGCTTCGATTTGAGCTGCAGGTCCCCAGAGAGAAGCATCCTTTTGTGCAAGTCGAGCACTCGCTTGAAGTAACGCGATGAATCTTGGATCGAGGTGATCGACTTTTGAAGTAAATGAGCCGCGGGTAGTAATCACGAATTAAGTGCCTTTCCTACATTTGTGAGTAATTCAATCCACGAATCTGCGAATTTCTTCACTCCATCGATTTCCAACTCAGTCGTTACAGTGTCGATGGAAATTCCTTGCCCTTGAAGAGACTGAAATACTTGACGTGAAAAATCAAAAGTGTCAGTCAGAAGAGTTTGTTTAATAACACCGTGATCCAAGACTGCGTCAAGTGTCGCTTGTGGCATCGTGTTAACAGTGTGTGGAGCAACTAAGTCGATTACATAAAGCGTGTCTTCGTAGGCAGGATTTTTGACGCCAGTGGAAGCCCAGAGTGGCCGCTGAATTCTGGCGCCCTTTCGTTCCAACTCGAGCCATCTTGTAGACCGTCTAAACTTTTCAAAGGCTTCATAGGCAAGAGCCGCATTTGCAATAGCAGCCTTACCCAAGAGAGCGATCGCCTCGGTAGTGTTCTGATTCTTGAGTATGGAATCCACTGCGCTATCTATACGGCTAACAAAGAAGGAAGCAACGGAGGTTACCTCACTGACTGATTCGCCCAGCGCAATTCGATTCTCAAGACCTTGGAGGAATGCGTCGATGACTTGAAGATATCTCTCCACGGAAAAAATCAATGTGGCATTCACGCTAATTCCACGCGAGATCAATTCTGTTATCGCAGGAAGTCCTTCAATTGTTGCGGGGATTTTTATCATAGCGTTTGGACGATTAACTATCTTCCAGAGCGCTTTGCCTTCAGCGATTGTGGAATCGGTGTTGTGAGCGCTCCGCGGGTCTACTTCAATACTGACTCTTCCATCAATACCCTTACTTCTTAAGAATACGTTCTCAAAAAGGTCGCATGCGCTTCGGACATCGTCGGTTGTAAGTTGTCGAACAACATCCTCGACGCTGGCACCCTTCATGGAAGCAATCGCTTCTGAATACTCGCTGCCTTGCGAGATTGCAGAATTGAAGATACTGGGGTTGGTTGTGACCCCTACGACGCCATCATGTGTAATTCGATGAGGCAAGCCATGGGGTCCTGTATCAGTAAGTTTGGCTCGAGATAAGTCATCGAGCCAAATTGAAGTGCCTCTCTTCGCGATTGCCTCAGTAATCACTTCAACTTCCCCTTCACTTCTTCAACGATTCTTTCAACCGTGAAGCCAAATTCTTTAAATAATACCGATGCCGAAGCTGAAGCACCGAAATGTTCAAGGCTGATGGAGGAGCCACTGTCTCCGACATAACTTCTCCATCCGAGTGAGATTCCTGCTTCGATACTTATCTTTACTTTTATGACTGCCGGCAGAACGCGTTCCTTATAGTCAAGGGGCTGGTCATCGAACCATTCAAGGCAAGGCGCACTCACAACTCGAGTGGGAATGCCAGATGATTCCAGGGCGCTTTGGGCCTCCACTGCCAACGAAACTTCGGATCCAGTGGCAATCAAGATTGCCTTAGGTGAGCTCGATGCTTCTTTGAGAATGTAGGCGCCTTGCGCAACACCGTCAGTGGAAGCGAAGACGGAGCGATCAAATACGGGCAGATTCTGTCGCGAGAGCAACAAAGCACTGGGTTCGTCTCTGCGAAGTATTTCTCGCCATGCGACAGCAACTTCGTTGGCATCAGCAGGTCTGATCACACTCAATCCAGGGATTGCGCGAAGCGAAGCAATATGTTCAATCGGTTGGTGAGTCGGACCATCTTCTCCCAGTCCAATCGAATCGTGTGACCAGACAAAAGTGACACCCAATTTCATGAGCGAAGCGAGCCGAACCGCTGGTCGCATGTAATCACTGAACACCAAGAATGTTCCACCAAAGGCTCGTGAGAGGCCGTGCAACGTGATGCCGTTGAGAATCGCACCCATGGCAAGTTCACGAATTCCAAAGTGAATTACCCTTCCATATGGATTCGCATTCTTCATCAGGCTTGCTGCTGGGAGAAATGAATCTCCACCTTCAATAGTGGTGTTATTGCTTCCTGCCAGATCTGCTGAACCTCCCCAAAATTCTGGAAGAATCTTTGCAATTTCTTGAATGACATCACCAGAGGCTTTTCTAGTCGCAATGGACTTGCTTGATTCAAAAGTTGGAAGTGCTGATTCCCACCCAACTGGCAGAGACCTCGAACGCAAGCGAGAAAGAAGTTGGGCTCGATCTGGATTCT
Organism: Actinomycetota bacterium; assembly: GCA_026392695.1. Lineage (GTDB taxonomy): Bacteria > Actinomycetota > Actinomycetes > Nanopelagicales > Nanopelagicaceae > QYPT01. The sequence continues at coordinate 12,367 of JAPLBP010000123.1, forward strand.
TCTTTTCCCAGGCAGCAAAATTTGTATTCCATTCACGATGCGTTTCATGCCCCTTGATTGAAACTTTGCGAACGTGCGCAAGGACATCTTCTGGCATTGCAAACGATTCGGCGGGGTCAAGGCCAAGAGCGATTTTCGTTTCTGCTATCTCAGCGACTCCCAGTGCCGATCCGTGCGATTCTGCTGTTCCGCGTGCGTGTGGCGCCGGCCAAGCAATAACGGACTTCATTCGAATAAGCGAAGGCTGAGAAAGATTTGCTTTGGCTTCGACTATTGCAGCCTCTAGCTTTAGTCGATCGACGTTGCCATCGGGAAGAGCGGCGACATCGATGACGTGCCATCCGTAAGCTCGATAACGCGCAGAAACATCTTCGGTGAAGGCCACGTGCGTGTCACCCTCAATTGAAATGCGATTATCGTCGTAAATCATCTTGAGAGTTCCTAGTTGTTGGGTGCCTGCGAGAGAAGATGCCTCTCCACTTACACCTTCTTGAAGATCGCCATCGGAACACAAAACCCAAATGCGATGATCGAAGATACTTTCCCCAGCTGGCGTCTCAGGGTCAAGTAGCCCGCGTTCGTAACGTGCAGCCATTGCCATTCCAACGCCGTTTGCTACACCTTGTCCAAGAGGACCTGTGGTGGTTTCTACTCCTGCGGTGTGGCGGAATTCTGGGTGGCCAGGAGTTAGGGATCCCCAATTGCGAAATTCTTGGAGATCACTTATCTGCAGGCCGTATCCACTGTAGAAAAGTTGTGTGTACAAAGTGATGGAGGAATGGCCGCAGGAAAGAATAAAGCGATCTCTCCCTAACCACGCAGGATCTGAAGGGTCATGTACAAGATGCCTCTGGAAAAGTGTGTATGCCACAGGGGCGAGCGCCATTGCAGTGCCTGGGTGGCCGTTGCCGACTTTTTGAACCGCGTCCATCGCGAGCGCACGAGCATAAGCTACGGCTCGATCATCTAATTCATTCCAATCCAATGAATGGGATGTCTGGGATGTCATGGAGTCCTCGCTTCTTGATTAAATGTGGGCTTAGGAGTTGCCAAGTGAATTCGCCACGCGCTTATCCATATGAGTGATACTCCGAGCAGGTGAGCGCCGACGACAATTTGGGGAAGCCCGTTGTAGTACTGCACGAAACCGATCGCACCTTGCGCTAAGACAGCTGCAGCAAACACAATAATTCGGCTTCTGAGTTTCGCTTCAGCCTTTGATGACACATAAAGCGCGATAGTTACGAGTGTAAGTGCGATTGCAATGGATGCATGTATCCAAGCGATGTGATCTAGTTGAAATTTGAATCGAGGTGCGGATGCATCGCCCGCGTTTGGTCCACTGCCTGTAACCATTGTGCCAACGATAATTACCGCGGCCGTTAAACAAATATGAAATTTGCTCAAACGCCAAAGATTCAGAGGAACTGGAATAAAAGGAGGAGTGTCACGATTTCGCCGAGCGAAAAGAGTTGTGCCGTAGGCAATCAAGATAATTGACAATAGAAAATGACCCGCTACTGGTATTGGATTGAGATGAGTCAGGACCGTGATTCCACCCAAAGGAATTTGGGCAAGAATTCCTGCGAGCTGGCCGATGGCGAGTGCTCGAATGTCCCGACGTTTCGTTTTGATTACTATGACGAGAGCGGCCACAGAGATAATGATGAGTGCGAAAGTTAAAAGTCGATTTCCGAATTCAATCCAAGCATGCACTTGACCCTGTGCTTGATGTGGAACTGGGGTGTACGACTCCGATGTGCAACGTGGCCATGTGGGGCATCCAAGTCCGGATCCGGTTAGGCGTACTGCTCCGCCTGTTACCACCAGTCCAGATTGAAGAACGAGCAGGAGTCCTAAAATGGGAGATAAGGCGCGTTCCAACCGAGACTTCATGCGCGCAAGCCTAGGTCCACCGCATGGAATTGCTCCTCTCCTTTGGTGTGGCGCAGGGCACGCTGAGTAGATTGGCAATTTAGAGCGAATTACGACACACTTCTGTTGTGAAAAAGAGCGCACTTCTTGAACCTCAGGATGATCTGCGCACCCGTGACCGTGTAGCCCGGTCGATTCTAGAAAACGGTCCCACGAGCGCAACTTTGTTGGCTGAGCGTCTTGGATTCACTCCGGCCGGAATTCGGCGTCATCTAGATTGCCTCGTCCAGGACGGTGTTTTAGAAGCCCGGGAGCCACACGCTGCAATTTCGAGAGGTCGAGGTCGCCCTTCAAAGGTCTTCGTCATGACCGATATAGGCAGAGAGCAATTTGAGCATACATACGATGATCTTGCCGTGTCAGCCCTGAAGTTCTTGGAATCAAATATGGGCGAAGGCGCGCTGAAACTATTTGCTGATGCTCGAGCAAATGAGATCGAAAAGGCTTTGACCCCCATTCTTGAGGGATTCGAAAGCACTCCAGAGAAGACAAAAGCGCTGAGTAACTACTTGTCCCGAGAAGGTTTCGCGGCCAGTACCACGACCAAATCACACGGTGAGGAACTCTGTCAGCATCACTGTCCTGTCGCGCACGTTGCTGCGGCGTTTCCACAGTTATGTGAAGCCGAGACGGAAGCCTTTTCTCGACTCTTGGGAACACATGTTCAGCGTTTGGCCACGATTGCCCACGGCGATGGTGTCTGCACAACTTTTATCCCACATCTTTCACTCGATCTTTCACCCAATACTTCCAACGATGGAGCAAAGCCATGACGATCGCGCACCCAGAACTCGAAGGTCTCGGAAAATATGAATTCGGTTGGTCCGATAGTGACGCAGCTGGAACAAATTCGCGCCGCGGTCTCAATGAAGAGGTAGTACGCGACATTTCATCCAAAAAGTCCGAGCCTCAGTGGATGCTAGACATGCGACTTAAAGGTTTGGCCTTGTTTGATAAGAAGCCAATGCCAAGTTGGGGTTCGGATTTATCTGGAATCTTTTTTGACACCATCAAATATTTTGTTCGGTCAACTGAAAAGCAAGCAGCTACTTGGGAAGATCTTCCTGAAGAGATCAAGAATACATATGACCGACTTGGCATACCCGAAGCAGAAAAGCAACGTCTCGTCTCAGGCGTTGCCGCGCAATACGAATCGGAAGTTGTTTACCATTCGATCCGCGAAGATCTTGAAGCACAAGGCGTGATTTTTCTGGATACTGACTCAGGGCTAAAGAAGCATCCCGAGTTATTCAAAGAGTATTTTGGCTCTGTAATTCCTGTTGGGGACAATAAATTCGCTGCGCTGAATACTTCCGTTTGGTCGGGAGGCTCTTTCATTTATGTGCCCAAGGGAGTACATGTAGATATTCCATTGCAGGCATATTTTAGAATTAATACTGAGAACATGGGCCAATTTGAACGCACGCTGATCATTGCTGACGAAGACTCTTACATTCATTATGTAGAGGGATGTACCGCACCAATTTACTCTTCAGATTCCCTCCACTCAGCAGTCGTTGAAATCATTGTCAAAAAAGGCGCTCGAGTTCGCTACACCACGATTCAAAACTGGTCGAACAATGTTTACAACTTAGTTACCAAACGTGCCACATGCGCTGAAGGCGCAACGATGGAATGGATCGATGGAAATATTGGATCCAAAGTGACTATGAAATATCCAGCAGTCTTCTTAATGGGACCACATGCAAAAGGGGAAACACTTTCAATTGCTTTTGCTGGTGAAGGGCAACACCAAGATGCCGGTGCAAAAATGGTGCACGCTGCGCCATATACATCATCGACAATTATTTCAAAATCTGTCGCAAGAGGGGGAGGGCGTACTTCTTATCGCGGACTAGTTCAAGTTCAAGAAGGAGCTCATCACTCCAAGAGCACCGTTAAATGCGATGCTTTATTGGTAGACACCATTTCTCGTTCAGATACTTACCCATACGTCGATATTCGTGAGGATGACGTCTCGATGGGACACGAAGCAACCGTCTCCAAGATCAGTGACGATCAATTGTTTTACCTGATGTCACGCGGACTTGCAGAAGATGAAGCGATGGCCATGATCGTACGAGGATTTATCGAACCCATTGCACGAGAGTTGCCGATGGAGTATGCCCTTGAGCTCAATCGCCTGATCGAGCTTCAAATGGAAGGTGCAGTTGGATAATGTCTTTACTAACCACTAATTACCTGACTCCCACAGGTCGCGAAGAAGCCTGGAGATTTACTCCTCTCAATCGCCTCCTTGGACTCCATGATGGAACTTCGACCAATGGGCCACGTAAATCTTTGTCTTTGAAAGGAACGCTACCTACTGGGGTTAGCGCATCACGGGTATCACGTGAACTAGTTTCCGCGCACACTTACTCGGATGACGCCATCACACAGCGCGTGCAATCCGAAGCGGATGATGTTTTTTTAGTTGAGATAAGCGCTAACGTCACCGTAGCCGATCCCATCTATCTGAATCGCACTTCGCAAGGCATGGATAGCGCGGAGTTTTCTCGAGTGAGAATCAATGTCGGTCTACACTCTCAGGCGACAATCATTGTTGAAAATACCGGAGATTCTATTTTGGCAGAGGACGTGGAGATAGTTCTCTCTGCAGGATCGAGCCTCAATTTCATTACATTGCAAGAGTGGAGCTCTCGTTCCGTCCACGCCGCTCGCCATTTAGCCAGCGTGGGTACCGATGCAACTTTTAAGTCGATCACGGTCACTGTGGGTGGATCCCTCGTGAGATTGCTACCCCGTGTCGAGTTTTCCGGACCGGGTTCTTCGGCAGAACTTCTTGGCGTTTATTTTGCAACCGAAGGCCAACATCTTGAACATCGAATGCATGTTGATCACGGCGTTCCTAAAGCCAAGTCACGTGTTAATTTCAAGGGAGCGCTGGCGGGAGATAAAGCCCACACAGTCTGGATCGGCGATGTCTATATTCGGGCAGCAGCGGAGGGTACCGATACCTACGAACTAAATAGGAATCTTTTGCTCAGTGATGGTGCGCGTGCTGATTCTGTTCCCAACTTGGAAATTGAAACCGGAGAGATCGTTGGCGCAGGCCATGCAAGTACGACAGGTAGATTTGATGACGAGCAACTTTTCTAATGGATCAGGCACGAAGACTCGTAGTTCGTGGTTTCTTTGCTGAAGTTATTTCTCAAATTCATGATGAGAATATTGAGGAACGTCTTATGACACGAATTGATAACGAACTAGATAAGGCTGGTCAATAATTCATGTCCGATATTCTCAATGATCAACTAATTGAATCTAAACCCGTGCGTCTTGAAAAAGATGGCCATGCGGTCTGTGTTGTAAGGGTCAGGGATGAGATCTTCGCTATCGGAGATACTTGCACCCATTCTGATGCCAGCTTGGCAGAAGGCGATGTTACTAAGACAGCAATTGAATGCTGGTTACATGGTGCTGAGTTCGATCTGAGAACGGGCCAAGCGCTCACCTTGCCAGCGACGACTGCAGTGCCAACTTATTCTGTAATTCGTAACGCCGACGGCGTTACGATTGAAATTTGACCAAAGAAATACACCCGAAAGAGGAGAAAATGAGCACACTGGAGATTCGCGGCCTTGAGGTTTGTGTTGTGACCGAAAAAGGTCCAGTTGAAATTCTCAAAGGGGTAGACCTGACGATACGTTCTGGAGAAACCCACGCAATCATGGGGCCAAACGGATCAGGTAAGTCGACACTTGCATATGCGATTGCTGGTCATCCTAAATACACAATCACTGGCGGAACGCTCACCCTCGACGGCGCAAACCTTCTTGAGATGAAAGTTGACGAAAGAGCAAAGGCTGGCTTGTTTTTGGCAATGCAGTATCCCGTTGAAGTACCTGGCGTTTCCGTCTCCAATTTCTTGCGCACAGCGGCCACTTCTTTGCGTGGCGAGGCGCCGAAACTGCGTACCTGGGTTGGCGAAGTTAAGAGTGCGATGAATGCGCTCAGCATGGATCCTGCCTTTTCCGAGCGAAGCGTTAATGAAGGCTTTTCGGGAGGCGAGAAGAAGCGACACGAGATTATGCAACTCGAACTTTTGAAGCCGAAAATTGCGATACTCGATGAAACTGACTCTGGGCTTGATGTGGATGCGCTAAAAATTGTCTCTGAAGGAGTTAATCGGGCAAAAGAGGCGAATAATTTGGGAATTCTCTTAATTACGCACTACACGCGAATTCTTCGTTACATCAAGCCGGATTTTGTTCATGTATTTGCTAATGGCCACATAGTTGAAGAAGGTGGACCCGAGCTTGCAAATAAGTTGGAAGAACACGGCTATGTTGAATACGTCAATAGCTAACTGAATCGATCCTTAATGACATTAAACGCACTCCAACTTCGAAGTGATTTCCCCATTTTCGAACGAACGGTGCGTGGTGGAAAACGGCTGATCTATCTGGACAGTGGCGCGACAAGCCAAAAGCCTCGCGTTGTTATCGATGCGGAGAGCGATTTCTACTCCTTTACCAATGCTGCGGTACATCGCGGTGCGCATCAATTGGCTGAAGAGGCAACTGAAGCCTATGAAGGGGCAAGGGGAATAGTCGCAAATTTCCTTGGAGCTGATGTCGACGACATCATCTTTACGAAAAACGCTACGGAAAGCCTAAATCTTTTGGCATATGCCATGAGCAATGCACCTAGCGACAACAGATTTCACCTGTCTTCGAGTGATCGAATCGTTGTAACAGAAATGGAGCACCATGCGAATTTGATTCCATGGCAACAGTTAGCAGAACGCTCTGGCGCGGACTTATCCTGGTTTTCAATCGATGCCGATGGCCGTCTGGATTTGAACAACATTGATGCAGTTATCACCAAGAACACCAAAGTCGTTGCACTAACCCATCAATCAAATGTTTTAGGCACTGTAAATCCTCTTGAAGCAATTGTGGCTAGGGCGCATGAAGTTGGAGCGATTGTCGTTTTGGACGCCTGTCAATCCGTGCCACACATTTCCGTGGACGTTAAGAAACTCGGCGTCGATTTTCTCGCATTTTCTGGACATAAGAGCCTTGGGCCAACCGGGGTCGGAGTTCTGTGGGGAAGAAGTGATCTTCTTCTAGATCTACCACCTTTTCTCTTTGGCGGATCAATGATCGAAACAGTCACTATGACCTCTGCGACGTGGGCTCCCGCACCGCGTAAATTTGAAGCGGGCGTGCCAAATATGGCACAAGCTGTTGGTCTCGGCGCGGCTCTGACATATTTGGAATCCGTGGGACTGGCAAATATTCACGAACATGAGATTGGCTTGACGAAGCAATTACTTTCGGGCCTTGCTCAGAACAGTGACGTTCGTGTTTTTGGTCCCCGGGATTTAGAAATGCGCGGCGGTGTTGTCTCATTTGGCGTGGAGGGCATTCATCCTCATGATCTGGGCCAGTTTCGCAGCAGATGTGGACGCCTTGCTCGAAGGCATCGTGCACGCGCAAGAATATTTCGGTGCTCGCTAATGCATTTAGACAATCTCTATCAAGAAGTAATTCTTGATCATTACAAAAGGCCTGAGCATAAGTCTCTGAGCGCAGTTTATGACACAGAGGTTCACCATGTGAATCCGAGTTGTGGTGATGAGATCACTGTGCGACTTTCCCTCTCGAAACAAGGTTTGATAGAACTTACTTGGGATGGTGTCGGCTGTTCGATCTCAATGGCAAGCGCTTCGGTGATGGCCGGACTACTGAATGCGAAAAGCCTCCCGGATGCCTCTCCAATCTTGGAAGAGTTCGTATCTTTGATGCAGAGCAAAGGAACGTCAGTGGGAGATGAAGAGATTTTGGAAGATGCCGTCGCATTTTCGGGGGTTTCAAAGTATCCAGCGAGAATCAAGTGTGCCTTACTCGCGTGGATGGCATTCAAAGATGCTTCAGTTCAAGTGCAGTCCAAATAGAAAAGAATTTCTCACTAGGCTAGCCAATTACCTGGAGGTATGAAAGATGGTCGCTCAGATTGATGATGTAACTGAGGCAATGAAGGATGTAGTTGACCCAGAACTCGGGATCAACGTTGTTGACCTGGGTTTGATCTATGACGTCATGGTCGACGAGAGCAATATTGCGATTTTGAATATGACGCTCACATCGGCCGCGTGCCCCTTGCAAGACGTCATTGAGGATCAAACCAGAGCAGCCTTGGCTAATTTAACCTCAGACGTTCGGATTAATTGGGTGTGGATGCCGCCTTGGGGACCGGACAAGATTACAGATGATGGTCGTGAACAATTGCGAGCGTTAGGGTTTACTGTTTAGTAATGTCGAATCATGCAAGTTGGATGACCGTTCGCTCGATGATGGCCGATTCGTCCGTAAAGAGTCAGAAACTTAAGGCAGGAACCATCCGGCGCATCGGTGAGTTCGCTCGACCGTACAAATGGCAGATTATCTTTTTTCTTATCACGGTCGTCTTCGACGCTGTTCTCGTAATTGCAACTCCGCTTCTATTACGTAACCTCATAGATAATGGTGTCATTCCGCGCAATGGGGCCCTCGTAACTCGTTTAGCTATTTTTGTTGGGCTTCTTGCAATCGCAGATTCGTTGATGAGCGTTGTTGGGCGATGGTTTTCTTCACGGATCGGCGAGGGCTTGATTTATGATCTGCGCTCCCTGGTTTTTGCCCATGTACAACGCCAATCAATCGCCTTTTTTACGCGCGCTCAAACTGGTGCCCTCATAACTCGAATTAACTCCGACGTGATTGGAGCCCAACAAGCATTCACTGCGACACTCTCCGGTGTCGTAAGCAATGTTGTGAGCTTAGTTCTTGTCCTGATTACCATGTTGATACTTTCTTGGCAGATCACTGCAGTCTCTCTAGTTCTCTTGCCGCTCTTTCTGCTCCCGACGAAATGGGTCGGGAGACGTTTGCAATCTCTTACCCGCCAGTCATTTCAAATGAATGCAGAAATGTCGAGCACGATGACAGAGCGGTTCAACGTATCTGGAGCGCTTTTAGTTGCTCTCTATGGCGAATCAAAACGTGAACACCAATATTTCGCTTCTCGTGCGCGAAAGGTTGCTGACATCGGCATATCCATTGCCTTGTTGAATCGACTTTTCTTCGTCGCGCTCACGAGCGTTGCGGCGGTCGCAACAGCATTTGCCTACGGGATTGGCGGTCACTTAGCTATATCGGGAGCGGTGACAGTGGGGACACTTCTCGCGATCACGGCTCTTTTAGGTCGACTCTACGGCCCCCTGACAGCACTATCTAATGTTCGGGTAGACGTGATGACTGCCCTAGTTTCCTTTGAAAGAGTATTCGAAGTTTTGGATCTCAAACCCATGGTCCAAAATAAAGATAATGCGCGGGAGTTGAAAAGTTCGAACCTGGGCATTGAGTTTAGGAATGTAAGTTTTTCTTACCCGAGAGCCGAAGATGTTTCCTTGGCTTCTTTAGAATCTGCCGCAAAGCCAGAAACTGCCCAAAGTGGTGAAGTGTTGAAAGATATTTCTTTTATCGCCAGACCAGGAACTTTGACAGCGATCGTTGGTCCGTCGGGCGCAGGCAAGACGACGATAAGCGCCCTGATTCCTAGACTTTATGATGTGAGTTCTGGTTCGCTTTTGATAGGCGGTGATGACATTCGTGAAGTCACACTTGAAAGTCTAAGAAGTTCGATCGGCGTCGTAATGCAAGATGCTCATTTATTTCATGAGACGATCGCGGAAAATTTACGTTATGCGAAACCCGACGCGACAGACGAGGAAATGCGAAGTGCTTGTGAGTCGGCTCGTATTTGGAGTTTGATCGAGTCTCTCCCTAATGGTTTTGACACTATGGTGGGGGAGCGAGGACATCGACTTTCGGGCGGAGAAAAACAAAGACTCGCAATTGCACGCTTACTTCTGAAATCACCCTCAATTGTCATATTGGATGAGGCGACCGCTCACCTCGACTCAGAGAATGAAGCGTTGGTGCATGAGGCGCTAGGAATTGCTCTCAAAGGACGGACGAGCATTGTTATCGCTCACAGATTGAGCACGGTTCGAGATGCTGACCAGATTCTCGTGATGGAGAAAGGCTTGATAGTTGAGCGCGGAACCCACGAAGAATTGGTCGCCGCTAAAGGGTTGTACTCCGAGCTTTATGCCCGACAAGATTTATCTGCCTCGCCTCAATAGGAATCTTCCATAAAGCACGAGGCCACCGAAAAATAGCCATTGAAGTGCGTAAGCCATATGCGGTCCGTCGGTTAATTCTGGAAGTCCCACAGGGGCCGATGGAATCATTTCCGCGTCTGATG
>JAPLBP010000123.1:22609-34151 GCA_026392695.1 Actinomycetota bacterium
GCATTCCACTTTACGATTAAGTTTCCTCCACTTTTGGAAATCGCAAAGAAGGACCCCTGTGGCAGCGAACGATCTAAGCGAAGTCTTCCCTGAATTGTTTGAGGTTGAGTTGAAGTCAGCGGCAGTTTGGGTTTGGCGGAAGCTGTCGATCCTGGTGCAATCCATCCCCGATTGACCCAGAAATTTTTTCCATCGGATGTGTGGAACAAAGTCAATAATTCAAAACCATATTTGCCATCGAAGTATTTGTTTCGAAGAAGGATTTGGTCCTTGGGACTAAAAGTCCCTTGGGTTTTGACTTTTCGCCATTCGGCGGCGAGGGGATTGGACGATACGTCGTCGAGTTGTGCGGTCGGTAAATTCACATGGGAGGCGATGATTGCGTTTCTGTGATGACGAGTCATTCCGCGGGAGTACTGCCAGTGGCTCGCCCAAACACAGAGCACGATCAACGAACATGCTATAAACCACGCGATGAAGGGGTGGGATTCCTTCCCCTTATTACTAGGAAATACTTCGATGCGTGTCATTGATAACGGCAGATCCAGTTTGAACCGTCTCTCGTCCTGCGTTGGCCATGATGACGGCGATATAAGGCAAAAATACGGCGCCGGTCAATGCAAACCAACGATATGGATTAGGCAAAATAACGGCGGCTATGAAACAAGCAGTTCTTACCATCATCGAGATGAAATATCGACGTTGTCGCCTCGGCAGATCGTTACTTAACGCTATTTGAGCGCTCGTGATGTCGTGTATGTCCTCCTCGTTGCTGCCCATGTCATAAGACTAGGCTCATGGGCGTGGAAATTCCTATTTACGCAGTAGTAGCCGCTAGGTTTTAGCCATGGCTATTGCACTAGTGACTGGGGGAAATCGAGGGATCGGCCTTGCCATCGCTAAAGAGCTTCAGTCTCAGGGCCACGAGGTAATCGTCACCTACCGTCAAGGCACTCCTCCTGAAGGTTTCCTTGGAGTAGAGATGGATGTCACATCAACGTCGAGTGTTGAAGATGGTTTTAGCCGCGTTGAAAAGGAATATGGCGTTCCTGAAATCATTGTTGCCAACGCAGGAATTACTCGTGACACATTAGTTATGCGCATGAGCGATGAGGATTTTATTGATGTGATTGATGCAAATCTCACAGGGGCATTTCGTGTCGCACGTCGGGCGACGCGTGGGTTGTTAAAACTTAAGCGAGGTCGGCTGATATTTGTAGGGTCAGTGGTAGGAAGTGTCGGCTCTGCGGGACAAGTGAATTACTCCTCCAGTAAGGCAGGTCTTGTCGGAATGGCGCGTTCCTTCGCACGTGAACTCGGTAGTCGAGGAATCACTGCAAATGTCATTGCGCCCGGTTTCGTTGAGACAGATATGACGGCTGAACTCGACGATAAACGTCGCGTTGAAATTGCGCAATCTGTACCGTTGGGTCGATTTTGCACCGCGCAAGAAATTGCGGGCGTAGTAGCTTTTATTGCATCCGAGAAAGCTTCGTATATCACTGGCGCAGTGATACCGATAGATGGTGGATTAGGAATGGGGCATTAGAATGGGAATCTTGACTGGCAAAAATATTTTGGTAACTGGGGTTCTCACGGATGCGTCGATCGCTTTCCATATCGCTCGATTGGCTCAAGAAGAAGGTGCGAACGTAGTCCTTAGTTCGTATGGTCGAGTACTTCGACTAACCGAAAGAATCTCTGCGCGCTTGCCTCAGTCCGCTCCAGTCATTCAACTTGATGTCACTAGCGAAGAGGACCTTGCCGCCCTTCCATCGCGAGTCGGGGAGCATGTGCCCACTCTTGATGGCGTAGTTCATTCGATCGCGTTTGCGCCCGAAGCAGCCCTTGGTGGAAATTTTCTCAACACGAAATGGGAAGACGTCGCTACCGCGGTCCATGTTTCTGCGTATTCGCTCAAAGCTCTCACAATGGCAGCACGTCCGATGTTTTCAGGCGGCGCATCAGTTGTGGGCCTCGATTTTGATGCCACGGTCGCTTGGCCTAAGTACGACTGGATGGGTGTCGCAAAAGCCGCACTTGAATCTACGACACGTTATCTAGCGCGAGATCTTGGTCCAGAAAATGTTCGGGTAAATCTTGTAGCCGCTGGTCCATTGCGAACTATTGCCGCTAAATCAATCCCGGGATTCGAAGAGTTTGAAGCACTATGGAATCAGCGCTCGGCTCTGGAATGGGATTTCAACGATCCTGTGCCCGCAGCTCAGGCAAGCGTGGCTCTACTTTCTGATTGGTTTCCCAAGACGACGGGGGAAATCATCCACGTTGATGGCGGCGTTCACGCCATAGGTGGTTAAACGGGGGAATATCTACCCGATTTCGCCCTTTCTCGTCCATCTAGTACCCTTTGCCCTAGACCAGTAGCAGAAAACGCTATTGCAAGAGGAGTTACCGCTCCCACCTCTTTCGCCTCAGGCGGATTGGTATGTCGTGGTCAGTGGGCTCATTCGTGAGTTCTGGCCTCTTCGCGGTGAATTCACTTGTAGCGATTCTTCTACCTGGATGTGAACTATCGAGAAGGAGTATGTATCAGCACTGAAGCACGCATCAACGATCGCATTCGCGTCCCCGAAGTACGTCTCATCGGTCCAACCGCTGAGCAAATCGGTGTCGTAGATATCGATACCGCGTTACGCATGGCAGATGAGTTTGGTCTCGATTTAGTCGAGATCGCGCCAGATGCGAAGCCACCCGTTTGCAAGATCATGGATTTCGGAAAGTATAAGTACGAAATCGCACAGAAGGCACGGGAAGCGCGGCAGAACCAAACTCACATCATTGTGAAAGAGGTTCGGATGCGACCAAAGATTGAAAGTCACGATTACGAGACCAAGCGGGCTCATATCGAGAAATTCCTTCGCGGTGGCGACAAAGTGAAGATCACAATGCAATTTCGAGGTCGTGAACAGACCAGACCTGAGTTGGTTCGTTGAGTTTGCACCTAAACAAGAGGGTCGAAATATGACCATGGTTTTAGGTCCGACAAAGCGAAAGACCGAAGCAGTTGCCGAACAAAAGGCGGCGCGCAAGGCCAAGGCGGAAGCCGCAGCCGAGCAAGCTGAATAATCAATTCTTTATTACGTACCGATTCGAAGGAGCCAGCTAAATGCCAAAGATGAAGACCCACAGTGGCGCGAAGAAAACTTTCCGCGTCACGGGAACTGGAAAGATCATGCACGAGCGAGCTGGTAAGCGCCACCTTCTTGAGCGCAAGTCTTCACGTCAAACCCGTCGTCTCACTAATGACGTCTCGGCAAAAGCAACAGTAACTATTACAGCCAAGCGCATGCTTGGTTTGAAGTAAGGAGCGCCCCTAAATGGCAAGAGTAAAGCGTGGCGTACATGCCGCAAAGAAGCGTCGCACAACACTTGAACGAGCCGCGGGATATCGTGGACAGCGTTCACGCCTCTACGCAAAGGCGAAAGAGCAACTTACTCACTCGATGGTTTATGCGTTCAACGACCGCAAAGACAAGAAGGGTGACTTTCGCCAATTATGGATTCAGCGCATCAACGCAGCGAGCCGTGAAAATGGTTTGACATACAATCGTTTCATCCAGGGACTCAAAGCCGCAGGCGTTGAGGTTGATCGTCGCGTTCTTTCTGAACTTGCGACCAATGAACCAGAGACCTTCAAGACCTTGGTAGATGTAGCACGCCAGAATCTCGTTTAAGCCCAATCATTGTGATTGAGAGCCTTCATTCGCCGCATATTGCGCGAGTGAAGGCTCTTTTGGGTTCTAGAGGCAAGAAGGAACGTCGCGAATCGGGTCTATTTATTGCTGAAGGAATGCAATTTCTGCGCGAAGCCTCACAACTAAATGCAAAGCCCACAATTGAGACTTTATATTTAACTGCCACCGGACGCGCGAAAGCTTTGGCGAGCCAGATTGATATCGATCATCTCAACGTCATTGATGTGTCGGACGCCGTGATGCGTGAAATGGGGGAAACCGTAACCCCTCAAGGAATATTGGGGCTCTGCGAAACTCCGGAATCCTCGATTATGGATATCGAAATATCGGAATCATCCCGCTTCATTTATTTAAAGGAAATACAAGATCCAGGAAATGCGGGCACAATCATTCGCACCGCCGATGCCACTGGGTTTTCTGGAGTGATCACCTCGGAAAACAGCGTAGATATTTATTCGCCAAAAGTAGTTCGTGCAAGTGCGGGTTCTCTGTGGCATCTGCCCGTTTACGAAAAAGTGGATTTAGATGTGCTGATTTCGCGCTGGCCAAACCCAAATATTTTCGCCCTTGCCGCCGATGGGCAGGAATCTTTGCTGGACGTGGATAGCGACGGCGCTAGCTTGTGGATTTTTGGAAATGAGGCGCGCGGTCTGTCAGATCTTGAATTCTCATCCAAGGTCCGTTCCGTGAGAATCCCCATGGCTGGAAATGCGGAAAGTTTAAATCTGGCCGCCGCTGCTGCGATTGTTATGTTTCGTGTTACTTCCGCATCGCTCTAAGCCTGCCCAGTAGACTTCCGCCATGACCTCAACGGACGACCTTCTGCGCTGGGTGAAAGAAGCCCTGTCTGCGATAGCCGAGGCAAATGATCTAGATGAACTCAAAGTTGAACGAATTGCCCATTTCGGTGATAAGTCGCCGATTGCTTTGGCTAGCCGAGCGTTAGGTGCTTTGCCCGCAGGTGAACGCGCAGCGGCGGGGAAACTGATTGGTGATGCCAAGTCCTCTGTCGCTGAGGCGATAGCCCAAAGAACGACAATTTTGGAAGCCGAACGCGATGCTCGTACGCTTCTGGAAGAAGTTGTCGATATCTCACTTCCCTCTGACAGAGTTCGACTTGGCGCTTTGCATCCGCTGACTATTTTGCGAAATGAAATTAATGATTTCTTCATTGCTCAAGGTTATGGAGTTGCCGAAGGACCAGAGCTGGAATCTGAATGGCTAAATTTTGACGCTCTGAATATGCCAGCCGATCATCCGGCGCGTTCTATGCAAGACACGTTCTTCATTGAACCTGCGCAGGCTCATCTTGTCTTACGCACGCACACTTCACCCGTCCAAATCCGTACCATGTTGGAAAGCGAACCTCCAATTTATGTTATTTGCCCAGGCCGCACCTTTCGCGCCGACGAACTCGATGCCACTCACACCCCTGTTTTTCATCAAGTGGAAGGACTCGTAGTCGATCGCGGAATATCGATGGCGCATTTAAAGGGCACACTCGATCTGTTCGCCCAGAAGATGTTTGGCGATGAAGTTACAACACGATTGCGACCTTCTTATTTTCCTTTCACTGAGCCGAGTGCGGAAGTCGACGTATTCTTCAATGGACGTTGGATTGAGTGGGGTGGTTGCGGGATGGTCAATCCAAAAGTCTTGATAGCCTCAGGAATAGATCCCTCGAAGTACAGTGGCTTCGCTTTCGGTATGGGACTTGAAAGAACACTCATGGTTCGCCATGGAATCACTGACATGCACGACATCGTTGAAGGAGACATTCGTTTCAGTCGTGCATTCGGAGTGGACATCTAATGCGCGTACCTCTTTCTTGGATTAATGAATTTGCCCAAATACCGTCAAGCCTTTCTCCGGAAGAGATCTCTGACGCCTTTGTCCGCATTGGTTTCGAAGTAGAAGAGATAGAACTTCTGGGCGAAGGCCTTAAGGGTCCAGTGGTCGTTGGTGTAGTTAAACAGATCGATGAAATTACCGAGTTCAAGAAAGCAATTCGCTGGGTTGAACTTGATTGCGGTGAGGGCGAAAGTCGATTTGTTATTTGTGGTGCAACCAACTTTGCCATTGAAGACCTGGTTGTTGTGGCATTACCTGGAGCGGTTCTTCCCGGCGACTTCGTCATTTCACAACGAGAGACTTACGGCAAGATCAGTAACGGAATGATTTGTTCATCACGTGAACTTGGTTTGGGTCAAGATCACGACGGTATTTTGGTTTTACCTAAAGGATCTGCAACCCCCGGAGATGACGCACTAGCACTGCTGGAGACACACGACATCGTTTTCGATATTGCAGTAAATCCTGACCGAGGTTATGCACTCTCTGTCCGTGGCATGGCCAGGGAAATTGCTGCGGCCCTTGGCACGAAGTTCACAGATCCGGCCTCACTGGTGGATACAGCCAACTTTCCTCTATCGAATGAGGGAGTATCAGTGAGCATCGAT
Source organism: Actinomycetota bacterium (assembly GCA_026392695.1). Classification (GTDB taxonomy): domain Bacteria; phylum Actinomycetota; class Actinomycetes; order Nanopelagicales; family Nanopelagicaceae; genus QYPT01. The sequence continues at coordinate 28,785 of JAPLBP010000123.1, forward strand.
GATCCAACTGCTACGTCGGTCATCTACGTCCGATCTTTAGCGGGATTCGATCAAGGGGCGACGACACCACTTTGGATGAGTCGCAAGATCGAGAAATGCGGAATGCGTTCGATTTCTTTGGCTGTTGATATAACAAATTTCGTGATGCTAGAACTTGGGCAGCCGTTGCACGCCTTTGACAGCGACAAAATCCGAGGTTCGTTACATATTCGGCGTGCGGGCAAGACTCGCACTTTGAAGACACTCGATGGTCAGATGAGAACTCTGAGCGCAGAAGATCTCGTCGTTTCTGATGACGAAAGACCTCTCGCGCTGGCAGGAACAATGGGTGGAGAAGAATCAGAAGTAGATGGCCAAACAACCGCCATGTCTATTGAAGCGGCTAGATTTGATCCGATCTCTGTTGCAAGGAATTCTAAATCGCATCGAATTCCTTCAGAGGCCTCCAAGCGCTTCGAACGTGGAGTTGACCATGCCCTGGCGGAAGTAGCTTCGGCTCGCGCGCTAGAACTCATGATTCGTCTTGGTGGCGCTCATCATGTGGGAACTCATATGAGCGGAAAAGTTACAGCCCTTCCTTCCGTAGAATTCGACCCGAATTTCGCTTCCGTTCTTACTGGTGCAGTCATCTCGCCTGAAACGGTTCAAGAAAAACTAGAAGTCGTAGGTTGCACCGTCGTGAAAGTCAATGACTCTCAATGGACAATCTCGCCGCCAACATGGAGAAGCGACCTTCAATCTCCTTCGGATTTGGTTGAGGAAGTGGCGAGAATGATTGGCTACCAAGCTATTCCTTCTCTTCTTCCTCCTCGCCAAGTGAGCCCTGGCCTGACTGCAAGTCAGTCACGGCAGAGAGCGATTTCAACTTTTCTAGCTGATCGCGGTTTAGTTGAAATTCAAACATATCCATTCGTATCAGCTGAGACGATGCAATTGATGGGTTTCTCGGGCACTCGTTCAAGAGCACTGAAGATCGCAAATCCAATGTCAGAGGATGCGCCATTGCTTCGTACTCACCTCATACCAGGTTTGCTTGAGGCGGCCACAAGAAATGTCGGGAGGGGAGCCAAGGATTTCGCTCTTTTTGAAATCGGCTCGATATTTCGTTTTGGAGAATTGAATGAGGAAGTGATTGTTCCGGGAGTTGCCTGTCGACCGTCGGAAAAAGAGATTGCTGGGATTTATGCAAGCGTTCCAGAGCAACCAATTCACTTAGGAGCAGTTTTTGTTGGAAATTCCGAAAGAGAAGGTTGGCAGGGCAAGGCTCGCTCGTATGACTGGAACGATGCCATTGCTTTAGTCACGTCAATTCTTGATACGTGCAAAATCGAATGGACTATCAAGAGTTCGGATTTTGCACCGTGGCATCCTGGCAGGTGCGCGGAAATCTTGGTCGCAGGCAAAGTTGTCGCTCACGCGGGTGAACTTCATCCTCGAGTTGTAGCCGCATACGGTTTGCCAGCGCGTGCTTGCGCGGCCGTACTTAATATGAGTTCTTTGCCTGAACGAACGCTGGTGCGGGCAAAATTCTTGGGAACCATGCCGATTGCGGTGCAAGATATTGCCCTGATCGTGGATGAACACATTTCCGCGAGACGAGTCGAGAACGCCCTTCGAGAAGGCGCTGGCGAATTGCTTGAGTCCATACGACTCTTCGATCGCTACGACCAGATTGGAGAGGGAAAGGTTTCCTTAGCCTTCACCCTCACCTTCCGAGCCCCGGATCGAACCTTGACGGCGGCGGAGGTTTCACAGATGCGTGAATCAGCGGCGAAACTCGCGTTCGAAGCAACAGGGGCAATAGTTCGTACTGCATAAAAATGCATGCTTTTGCATAAATATAGATTCTTCGGATACCCTTGATCCATGAAAACAGCCCTCATTGGAGCTAGCGGGTACACGGGCGGGGAACTTTTACGCCTGCTTTCCCAGCACTCCGAACTCATCCCGGACGTAATAGTGGCCCACTCAAACGCCGGGGAGCAGATCACTTCGCTACATCCGCACCTTGATCAATATGCGGGCGTGAAATTTTCTTCGCTAGACATAAACGAGGTTTCCCAGTGCGCCTTGGTGTTTTTGGCAATGCCACATGGAATGTCGTCAGAGATCGTCAGCCAACTTTCTCCCAATCAACTTGTTGTGGACCTTGGGGCTGACTTTCGTTTAGAGAATTCAGGATCTTGGGGAAAGTATTACGGGGGAGACCATGCTGGCACATGGGTTTACGGAATTCCTGAACTTCCAGGTGCACGTGAAGCGATTAAGGCCTCCACGAGAGTGGCCAACCCAGGTTGCTATGCGACAGCAATAGCGCTTTCGGCCGCGCCGATCCTGTCGGTAATTAATACAGTTGACCTCCTACAAATTTGGCGGGGTTCATCAGCACACTCCGGAGATCGAAGAAACATTGTCGAAAATTGCTGGGAAAGAAGTCGTTCTTTCGTTTACGCCAATTCTCGCGCCAATGCCTCGGGGCATATTAGCTACGACGACTGCTCGACTAACTTCCGATGTTTCTGAGGACGAAATCAGAAAGCTTTTTTCTTCTTTCTACGAGGGCGAAGAATTTGTAAAGCTTTTGCCCCAGGGCCAAATGCCTCGTACCGCGAGCGTCCTTGGAAGCAATCATGCTCAGATTCAATGTGCGATTGATGTGCATGCGAGACGAGTTGTTATTTCAACTGCCATCGACAATCTTGGAAAAGGCGCAGCAGGTCAAGCAATTCAAAACGCAAATCTGATTGCTGGATTTCCTGAAAATCTCGGGCTCACTCAAAAGGGGATTGGTTTATGAATCTGCCGAAGGGATTTCGATCCGCTTCAGTAGCCGCTGGCCTTAAGTCTTCTGGCGCACTTGATCTGACGATTATCACTAACGACGGTCCTTCGTATGCGTGCGCCGGTGTATTTACGTCTAATAAAGTGGTTGCTGCGCCGGTCTTGTGGAGCAAACAAATTGTCAGTGGCGGCGCAATAAATGCAGTCGTGCTTAATTCTGGGGGAGCGAATGCCTGCACCGGTCCCGAAGGATTTGTGGATACACATCGCACTGCCGAATATGTCGCCGAGAAACTGGGTATCTCGTCATCTGAAGTCGCAGTTTGTTCAACAGGATTGATTGGGGAACGTCTTCCTTTAGAGAAAATTCTCAATGGAATTGACTCCATTTCAGAGAATTTGAGCGAGATGGGATTGGAGAATTCGGCTCGCGCGATAATGACAACGGATTCAGTACCAAAAATTGCCACCGTAGTTCGATACGGTGTAACGGTCACCGGAATAGCTAAGGGTGCTGGAATGCTTGCACCTTCACTTGCCACAATGCTTTCAGTGGTTATGACCGACGCTGTATTGGATTCGAAAACAATGCAACCAATCTTTGGTCGTGTTGCAGACAGAACATATAACCGACTCGACTCAGACGGTTGTACCTCAACGAATGACACCGTCCTTTTGCTATCTTCGGGCGCTTCGGAAGTTCGCATTTCTGATGAGCAGTTGGAAACGTTACTGATGGAAGTTTGTGGCAGTCTCGCACTTCAATTGTTGGCCGATGCGGAAGGCCACACAAAGTTAGTTTCTATTGAAGTTAAAGGGGCCGCAACCGAAAAGGACGCCGTTGCCGTCGGACGCGCGTGCGCCAGAAATAATCTATTGAAGTGTGCGCTCTTTGGTGGGGATCCAAATTGGGGAAGAATTTTGGCTGCGGTAGGCACTGCGCAAGCGACTTTTGATGGAAGCGACATCGATGTATGGCTCAACGGAATTCATGTTTCGAAATCGAGTGCACCGGGCGAGGATCGGAACTTGGTTGACCTCACTCCTAAAGAAATAGAAATAGTTATCGACTTAAAATCGGGTGAGCACTCCGCAACTATTCTCACAAACGATCTTAGTCATGATTATGTCCACGAGAATTCTGCGTATTCGTCATGATCGTCATTAAATTCGGCGGTCATGCAATGACTGATGAAGGAGGGCTTTTTTCCCGTGCAGTGAGTGCGGTTATTGATATGGGCGAGCAGTGCGTAATCGTCCATGGAGGTGGTCCACAAATTAGCGCGGCTCTCGATCGCGCGGGACTTGAAAGTGAGTTCATTGGCGGGTTAAGAGTCACGACACCGCAAAGTTTCGAAATTATTCAAAGCACTCTAAGCGGTGAAGTTCTTCGTACTCTCGTCGGTCAGTTGAGAGATTCAGGAATAAATGCTGTAGGTCTGACCGGACGCGACGGCGGACTATTGGTCGCCGAAAAACTGACCAGTCTCGCCGACGGAATGCCGGCACAATTAGGCCAGGTCGGATCGGTCATAAGAGTTGATGCGACTGTCCTTAGGACTCTTTTGGAAGCTGGATTCGTTCCCGTGGTAGCCCCGATTGCGGTGCTCGGGGATGAGAGTGATGAAAATTCAAAAATTGGCCTTAACGTCAATGCGGATCTGGCTGCAGCATCTATCGCCGGGGAATTGCGCGCCGACGTCCTGCTATTCCTTACGGATGTGCCAGGAATTTACAGGAATTGGCCCGATACGAGTTCCATGATTTCCTCTATTCACGTGTCAGAACTTCGTGCTATTCAAAATGATTTTGACGGAGGTATGGCACCGAAAGTCCAAGCATGTCTATTGGCAATTGAGAAGGGCGCCGAGTCGGTCAGAGTAATTGATGGTACAGATCCCGAAAGTTTCGGATTAGCTCTGCGCGGCATCGGCGGAACTTTGGTGACAAAATGAAGAAGAGTGCCACCTTTGAATCACGTTGGAAAGAATCGCTTCAACGTAATTACGGTGATCCGACTATCACCTTAGTAAGGGGCAAAGGCACCGTTCTCACATCCTCGGATGGAAGAAAATTTCTTGATTTTCTGGGAGGAATCGCTACAAGCGCCCTTGGCCATGCACATCCCGCAATTGTTTCGGCGGTTTCAGATCAGATCTCGACTCTTGGCCATGTCAGCAATTTCTATATGCACCCAAATGTCATAGATCTCGCGGAGAAACTCAAGGAACTAACTGGGGATAATTCGGCCAAGACATTCTTTTGCAACTCAGGAGCCGAAGCCAATGAAGCCGCCCTAAAACATTCTCGTCGTACAGGCAGAACGAAAATCGTTGCCACTGTTGGCGCATTTCATGGTCGAACAATGGGAGCGTTGTCTCTGACAGGTCAGCCCTCCAAACGCGATCCATTTTTACCGCTATTGCCGGGAATCTCTCACGTTCCCTTTGGAGATCTCATTGCGATGTCCAATCGTGTAAACAAACAGACTGCAATGGTGATCGTCGAGCCGATCTTGGGTGAAGCAGGAGTGGTCGTTCCTCCTGCAGGTTATCTTCGTGGCCTTCGAGAAATGTGTGATCGCAC
>JAPLBP010000123.1:34159-37437 GCA_026392695.1 Actinomycetota bacterium
CCTTGCTCGTTATTGATTGCGTTCAAACGGGAATGGGGCGCACAGGCGTTTGGTTTGGGTATGAAAAAGAGGGAATTTTGCCCGACGTGATAACTCTAGCGAAGGGGCTCGGTGGAGGACTTCCACTCGGAGCGATGATTGCTCTCGGTAAGGCCGCTGATCTCTTTGTGCCAGGAGATCATGGTTCGACATTTGGTGGCAACCCGGTGTGTTGCGCAAGCGCACTTGCGACAATAAAAGTAATAGAAGAAGGAAATATTCTCGCGGATGTTATTAAACGATCTATATTGCTTAAAGATTCCATCTCCGAAATCAACGGAGTGAAGGAAGTTCGTGGGCAAGGGCTACTTTTGGGAATCGTCCTTAAAAAGAATGTAGCAACAGAAGTGAAGCAAGCACTCGAAGATGCTGGAGTCCTAGTAAATGCGCCGGCCAAAGATGTCATTCGAATTGCACCGCCCCTCAATGTTTCCCTAGTGCACACCAAAAGTTTTATTGCAGCATTCACTTTGGCGATGAAGGGGATTTGATATGACTCAACAACGTTCCTTGAGTGCTCCTGCTCGTCGAGCCCGAATTGCGGCACTTGTAAAATCAGGCGAAGTTCATTCCCAATCCGATTTGGTTGCTTTGCTGAAGAAATCTGGAATCGAGGTTACACAGGCAACCGCTAGTCGCGATCTTGAAGAATTGGGAGCACTTCGCGGTCGTGGACGTGACGGAGCAACGATTTACCAACTTCCCTCGGATGAAACTTCTGGACGGTTGATAAGCCTGCCTGCGGAGTTAATTCTCAGCGTCGAGTCGAGTGCAAATATGGCGGTAGTGCGAACACCGCCTGGTGGTGCACAGCTCTTGGCAAGTGCGCTGGACTCAGCGAGTTCTTCCGGACATTTGTCTTCAGTGATAGGAACTATTGCGGGGGACGACACGGTCCTTGTGATTTCACGAAAAGCCGATGGCGGTGCAGGGTTAGCGAAAGAATTGCGCGGGCTCGGAACGCAAAAGAAGGATCAACTGAAACGAAAGGCGCGTTAACTATGGCACTTTGGGGTGGACGATTCTCAGAAAGTCCGGCAGATGCCGTATTCGCGCTTTCACGAAGTATTCAGTTCGATTGGGTTCTTGCGCCATATGACTTGCGTTCCTCTATGGCCCATCTGACGATTCTTGAAAAAGCTGGACTCATATCATCTGGTGATTCTCAACTAATTCGAAAGGCGCTCCACGAATTGCGTGCAGAAGTTTTGGGTGGAACGTTTCTACCAAAAGCCGAGGATGAGGATGTTCACAGCGCACTGGAACGTGGTTTAACTGAGAAGTTAGGGTCGTTAGGTGGATCTCTAAGAGCCGGGCGATCTCGCAATGATCAGGTTGCGACAGACCTACGTCTTTTTACGATTGACAACTTGTTGCAGATTGGCAGATCGCTCGTCGAACTTCAGATGGCCCTGTTGGCGAAAGCAAAAGAGTATTCGGACGCGCCCGCTCCTGGATTTACCCATCTCCAACATGCGCAACCTGTGATCTTCGGCCATGAGTTGGCAAAGCATGCCCATGCACTTCAAAGAGATAGTTCTAGAATTCAAAGTTGGTTCGAACGAAGTCGAGTTTCTCCCCTTGGTGCCGGCGCGCTGGCGGGTTCTTCACTAGCGCTGGATCCATTGGCAAGTGCTGCGGATCTTGGATTCACGTCCGCGTCAGCAAACAGTATCGACGCAGTGAGTGACAGAGACTTTTTGGTGGAAGCGTTATTCATCCTTGCTCTCATCGGATCTCATTTGTCCCGTATGGGAGAAGAGTGGTGTCTTTGGGCAAGTACTGAATTTGGTTGGGCCAAATTGGATGATGCATTTGCAACCGGCTCATCCATCATGCCCCAAAAGAAGAACCCTGATATCGCTGAGCTCGCCCGCGGAAAAGCTGGTCGCCTCATTGGGAATCTGACATCGGTTCTTGCGATGCTTAAAGGTTTACCTTTTGCCTACAATCGAGATCTGCAAGAGGACAAGGAGCCATTATTTGACTCCCTTTCAACTCTTAATTTAATCCTCCCCGCCCTTACAGGGATGGTGGAGACCACGGTTTTCGATCGAAACAAAATGGCAAAGTCCGCACCTACTGGATTTTCCTTGGCTACCGAGATTGCCGATTACCTCGTTCGCTCTGGAACTCCATTTGCTCGAGCCCATGAAATTGCGGGCGAATGCGTTCACACGTGCGAAAGAAGGGGTATTGAACTCCACGAACTTTCTGATTCGGAATTGGCGCAGATTGATTCAGCCCTAAAGCCAGACGTACGTTTGGTGCTTACCGTCGATGGAGCACTTTCTTCGAGAACCACTTTTGGGGGAACGGCTCCGAGTTCGGTGACGTCTCAGATCAACTCTCTTCTCCTTGAAATATCGAGCACCCAGGATTGGTTTACAAGCGAGAGCAACCGGTTTTCGGGCATGATGGGCGCATGAAAACCCAAACAATTCCGGCAACAACCGGGGATCTTCTAGATGATTTGCGCTGGCGTGGTCTCATATCGCAAACGACCGATGAAGCAGAGCTACGGGAATCGCTAAAAGAACCCATCTCGCTATACATTGGGTTCGATCCAACCGCGCCTAGTTTGCATATAGGTAATCTCGTTGTGTTGCTTGTGTTACGTCGATTTCAACTTGCCGGACACAATCCCATTGCCCTTGTTGGTGGCGCTACAGGGCTTGTAGGAGACCCGAGTGGCCGAAACGAAGATCGCATACTTAACAGTGAAGAGACGGTCGCAGAATGGGTCGCAAAATATCGCGTTCAACTTTCTAGGTATTTAGATTTTGATGCTCCAGAAAATCCAGCACGCATCGTAAACAATCTTGACTGGACTGCGCCTATGTCGGCAATCGAATTCTTGCGGGACATTGGAAAACATTTCAGCGTCAATCAAATGCTTTCTAAAGATTCCGTATCTATGCGTCTTGAAGGCGGCGGAATTTCTTACACTGAGTTCTCTTACCAAGTTCTTCAATCCCTTGATTTTCTTGAGTTATATCGACGCCAAGGTTGCACGATGCAAATCGGCGGCACAGAACAATGGGGCAACATTGTCGCTGGTTTAGATTTAATCCGACGTGTTGAATCCGGCAGCGGTCACGCACTTACAGTTCCACTCCTCTTGAAGTCCGACGGCACAAAATTTGGAAAGACTGCCGGTGGAAGTGTCTGGCTTGATGCTTCCATGACTTCGCCGTATGCGTTTTTTCAATATTGGATTGGAACCGAAGATAAAGACG
>JAPLBP010000092.1:0-8071 GCA_026392695.1 Actinomycetota bacterium
ATTGCAATTTATATGTCGTAAATCCAAGCGCGCGTCCAAGTATTTGATGTCCAAAACATATTCCAAAGAACGGAATCTCGTCATTCAGAATCTGTCGGACAAGTTCAACTACTTCGTTCATGGTAGAGGGATCGCCCGGTCCATTTGAAAGAAATACTCCATCCGGATTAATCGCCTTTATTTCATCAAAAGTTACGTTGTATGGCAGTACATGGACCTCTACTCCGCGTTCCGAAAGGGCTTTCGGCGTCGCCGCTTTAATTCCCAAATCGATCGCCGCAACCACGTACCGTCGCGCCCCTATAGCCGGAATCACGTAAGCCTGCGGTGTTGAAACTTCGCCAGCTAAAAATGCTCCACTCATGGATGGGCTTTTGCGAACCTCTATGACCATTTCTTCACGACTGAGATTCAAATCAGAAAAAATGCCAACCCTCATGGCGCCGAGATCTCTTAAATGCCTAGTCAGTGCACGTGTATCCACACCCTGAATGCCCACTATCTTTTGAAGAATCATTTCATCTTCAAGGTTTCGTTTACTTCGCCAATTACTGGCGACATTCGTTGGATTTCGCACTACAAAACAGGCCACCCAGATTTTGTAAGATTCGTTATCTTCGAGGTTAATCCCAGTGTTCCCAATATGTGGTGAAGTCATGACGACTACTTGCTTATGGTAGGAAGGATCAGTCAACGTCTCCTGATATCCGGTCATACCGGTTGCAAAAACTGCTTCCCCAAAAGTGCGACCTGTCGCGCCCCATTTTTTACCCTCAAATATTCGGCCGTCATCTAGAACCAAGAATGCTTTAGATGGCACGTGGGCCCCTTACTAGGATCGAATCAAGGACCGTTGGTTCTCCCCGGAAGAAAGTTGCGATTACTTTTCCTGGAAGTTCCATTCCATGAAAGGGAGTGTTTTTACTTCTAGAAAGTACTAGGTCCCGGTCGACGCGCCACGCCAAACTTGGGTTCACAAATGTTAAATTAGCAGTCGACCCAATGGCTATCGGCTGTCCGTGATCTGCATAGCGGCCAATTCGAGCCGGTGCATGTGACATTCGATCTGCTACCTGTGACCAGGAAAGTAAACCAGTATCGACCATTGCTAACTGAACTATCGAAAGAGCTGTTTCCAGTCCGATCATTCCAAAAGCGGCGGCGCTCCATTCACATTCCTTGCTTTCCGCAGGATGTGGCGCATGATCTGTGGCAACGATATCAATTGTGCCATCAGCTAAACCCTCTCGCAGGGCCATGACATCGCTTTCAGCACGAAGGGGCGGATTGACTTTATATATCGGATCAAAGCTATTCGCGCACTCATCCGTAAGAAGCAAATGATGCGGGGTTACTTCAGCGGTCACTTGGATACCACGGGCCTTTGCCCATCGAACAATGTCTACTCCCCCAGCAGTTGTCAGATGGCAAATGTGAACTCTCGATCCAACATGATCGGCCAGCAGTACATCCCTTGCAATGATGGCCTCTTCCGCAACAGAGGGCCATTTGGAAGACACGGAACCTTCGTTCATCTGCGCATCCACCGTAAGGGAAGGATCCTGAGCATGCTGAGCGATGACTCCATCAAACTTCTTTACATACTCCAACGCTCTTCGCATAACCATGGGATCAAATACACAGTTACCGTCGTCGCTAAAGATTCGTACACGTGCTTCAGAATCCGCCATCGCACCAAGTTCTGCAAGTGCTTTGCCAGCAAGTCCTTGGGTAACGGCTCCGATTGGAAAAACATCACACAATCCCGCCGCTTGACCAAGTCGAAAGACCTGCTCTACCACTCCAGCCGTGTCAGCAACTGGGAAGGTATTTGCCATCGCCGAGACAGCGGTAAATCCGCCAACCGCAGCCGATCTGGAACCGGAGGCAACTGTTTCGGAATCTTCTCTGCCAGGTTCTCGAAGGTGAGTGTGGAGATCCACTAAACCTGGGAGAGCAATTGCTCCACCAAGATCTATACGACGCGCAGAACTCACATCTGGATGAAGGATTGACTCTTCCATTGCAACTATTACTCCACCTGAAATCAATATTTGACACTTTGCTCCATCGGGCAAAGTCGCACCTTCAAGAAGGTATTTAGTCATGAAAGAACCTCCCCACTCTCGACATTTTCGTTGGGTGCACCAGCAAGTAGTAAATAGAGAACCGCCATCTGAACACTCACTCCATTTGCAACTTGTTCGACGATTACCGATCGTGCGCTATCTGCGCAAGCCGCAGTAATTTCCAAGCCGCGATTCATCGGTCCCGGGTGCATGATTATCGCCGATTTCTTTAACAGCGCTAAACGATCTGAATTAAGACCAAAGTAATGTGAATACTCCCTGGCAGTTGGGAAGAAAAAGTCATTCATGCGTTCCTGCTGCACTCGAAGCATCATCACTGCGTCCACATGTGGCAGTACCGCATCAAGATCATATGAAATTTGCGCTGACCAGTTCTCAACTCCAAGTGGTAACAAAGTTGGTGGAGCGACCAAAATAACTTGGGCGCCAAGCAAAGAAAGCAAAATGACATTTGATCGAGCCACACGAGAATGCAGGATGTCGCCAACTATCGCGATCGTCAAACCGGATAAATCTCCGACTCCCACTTTCAAATGCTTCCTAATTGTGAAGGCATCCAACAGTGCTTGTGTCGGATGTTCATGTGTTCCGTCTCCGGCATTAATAACAACCCCTGAAGTCCATTCAGAATCTGCTAAACGCTGTGGTGCACCCGAAGCCGAATGCCGAATAATCACCGCATCGGCGCCCATGGCTTGGAGAGTCTGAGCGGTATCTTTGAGTGACTCCCCCTTGCTTACGCTTGACCCTTTTGCCGAAAAATTAATGACATCAGCGGAGAGACGTTTAGCCGCTGCTTCAAAAGATATTCTTGTTCGAGTGGAATCCTCGAAGAATAGATTTACAATGGTGCGTCCACGCAAAGTTGGAAGTTTCTTAATTGGTCCATCAGACACTCGTGCCATTTGCGCTGCTGTGTCCAAGATCGAGAGCGCTTCTGTATAGCTCAGGTCTGAAGCCGAGAGAAGATGACGCATCACTTGCTCCCTTCTGGTTCAAGAAGGACTTCGTCGGCACCATCGATCTCACTCAGCCGCACTTTGACCACTTCCCCTCGTGAAGTGGGAAGATTTTTACCAACATAATCTGCTCGAATCGGCAATTGGCGATGTCCTCGATCGACAAGAACGGCTAATTGAACTGAGCGCGGCCTGCCCATTTCCCCTAGGGCATCCAATGCGGCGCGAATGGTCCGACCCGAAAAGAACACGTCGTCGACGAGCACAACATCTTTGCCTTCGATCCCACTTTTGGGTACCAAGGTTGGGACAAGAGCACGTATCGGGCGTAGCCGAAGATCATCACGATGAAGGGTGATATCTAGAGTTCCCACACTCACATCGGTCTTTTCAATCGATTCGATGATGGTCGCAAGCCGTTGTGAAAGAAACGCGCCACGGGTGGGGATGCCCATGAGGACAAGCGACTCACAGCCGCCATTGCGTTCAAGGATTTCGTGGGAAATACGAGTTAAAGCGCGCGATATATCCGCAGCCGACAGGGCAATACTCATGAAAAAAACTCCTTCCCCGCCTCGCAGGACGGGTCTTAAAGGAACGTGTCCCTACTCTATCACGAGGAGTTAGAAAGCATCCGTGAAACTCTCATGTGGAGAACTTTTCAAAGCAAGCAGAGCAACTTCTAGGCTTTGGGCATGGACGGTTCCCTCTTTTCGCAGCCCACTTCCCTTTCAATTTCCTTTCGCTTGCGCGCTCTTCGCCTGGCTCGCGGACTCTCCCTTATGGACATTGAGAAGGCGACCCATGGCAGATTTAATGCCGCGACCCTTGGATCGTATGAACGCTCAGATCGCTCACTGAGTATTGCCCGCGCAATTGAACTTGCCAATTTTTACCAGATACCTTTGGCTCACCTTGTTGATGAACCTTCCGCGCCCGAGAAGAGCGCGCCGACTCAACTGGTTTTCGATCTTCGAAATATCCGATTGGCAACCGAGGCGTCTACATACAAATCGGCTTTGATCAATTTCCTGAGTTTCATTGCAAAGCAACGTTCTGATTGGAATGGAGAAGTATTAAGCGTGCGCAGCGCCGACCTGTCGACACTCGCGCTCATGCTTCAAATATCCGAAACGGAACTTCTAGCTTCTCTGGAAGAAAAGCGCTTCCTCTTAAAAAAATTACAGAGCTAAGTCGGCCTTAATTGAGGAGACTCGGCCCAAAACTCCATGAATATAACCCGCAGATTCATCAGTCGACAGTAATTTAGCCATATTAAGAGCCTCATCAATTGCGACGGGGTCCGGTATCTCCTCCGACCAAAGAATTTCGAAGATAGCCAATCTCAATATATTTCGATCCACGGTAGGAAGTCGATCCATATCCCAACCTTGCGCATAGGTCGAGATCAGTTCATCGATTTTGCGACGATGATCCGTCACGCCATGGACCAAAAGGGAAGCATATTCACGAACGGGACGTGCCTCAGGGCCCGTTTGATCCTGCAAACGCGCTTCCAGTATCTCCAGAGGAGGATGAGATCGAATATCAGACTCAAAAAGAATATCTAGAGCCTGTTTTCGAGCTTTACTTCGAGCGCTCACTAGTTAGCGCGGCCCTGGTACGAACCATCTCGAGTGTCAACCAAAATCTTCTCATCCTGCTTTATGAAAAGAGGAACTTGAATTTCAAGACCTGTTTCAAGAGTCGCCGGCTTAGTTCCACCTGAAGAACGATCACCCTGCAAGCCCGGCTCGGTATATGTGATTGTTAAGGGTACGGAGGCCGCTAATTCGATATACAAAGCATTACCTTCATGAACGGCAACGATTGCATCCGTATTTTCCAACATATAGTTCGCGGCGTCTCCCACTGTTTCAGCGGAAATCGTCGTTTGATCGTAGGTTTTGGCATCCATAAAAATGAAGTCTTCGCCATCGCGATACAAATATTGCATTTCGCGCTTCTCCAGAATTGCGATATCAATCTTTACGCCTGCATTGAATGTCTTATCGACGACTTTGCCAGTCATGACAGACTTCAATTTGGTTCGGACGAAGGCAGGGCCCTTGCCTGGCTTCACATGTTGGAATTCAACGACATTCCACAGCTGTCCATCGATATCAAGGGTCATGCCGTTCTTAAGATCATTTGTTGATGCCACTTTAAATCCACTCCTAAGGGCGGCCCGCTATGTGGCCGCGATATTTGTCTTAATTAATAGGGGTAAGGATACCCGCAAATCCGATGCTACTTTTGCAGAAGATTACGCATAGCCTCCAAGGCTAGGAGATAAGAATGTGGGCCAAATCCAGAAATTGAGCCCACAACAACACCCGAAATGACGGAAGTGTGTCTGAATTCCTCACGTGCCATGGGATTCGACAAATGTACTTCGATAATCGGTGCCTTGAGCATTGCAACCGCGTCGCGAATGGCATACGAATAGTGCGTAAAAGCTGCGGCATTAAATATCACAGGCGTAACAGAATCAGATGCCTCATGCAACCATCCGATGATTTCCGCCTCGTCATTGCTCTGGCGAATATCTGGTTCGAAGCCCAATTCGACGGCTCGGGTGGTTATCAGTTCTGATAATTGACCGTAGGAGAGTTCTCCGTACATCTTCGAATCGCGAATATCCAGACGATCCATATTAGGTCCGTTGAGAACTAATATTTTCATGAGCCAACTCTCTCATACGCGGCCAAGATTTCGCTTTCAGCGACACTTTCAAGGCGTACTACTTCTCCGCCATCTGAAATCGCTATGAATCTAAGCATTCGTCCTCGAGTCTTCTTGTCGCGAAATAGAAGCGGCAGAAGTTCAGGAAAGGCAGATTGCGGATACGAGACTGGCAGCCCCAGGTCACTCAGAATCTTTCTGTGCCGCTCCACGTTTTCAGTGGAGAGCAGACCTTTGAGATGGGCTAGTTCGGCGATAAAGACCATTCCAATAGAAACCGCTTCGCCGTGACGCAAGGAATAATTGCTATGCAATTCAATTGCGTGCCCCATGGTGTGCCCATAATTGAGTACCTCACGAGCAAAACTCTCACGAAAATCTTCAACCACTACATCCGCTTTGATCATGGCCGCCCGACCAATCAATTCCTCTGTGAGCCCCCGATCGGAACGAAGAGATAGAAGATTTTTGCCTTCAATGCTATTAAGAATCTCGGCATCGGATATAAATCCACATTTAATAACTTCTGCCATACCAGCAGAAAAGTCACGATCAGAAAGTGTGTCAAGCCAACTTAGGTCTATCAATACACGATGAGGTGAGTGGAAGGCACCTATCAGATTCTTTCCAAACTCACTGTTCATCCCCGTTTTACCGCCTATTGCAGCATCAACCATTCCAGCCAACGTCGTTGGAATTGCAATCCAGCTGATTCCGCGCAACCACGTGGCGGCAGCAAAGCCCGCAATATCCGTGGTAGCGCCTCCTCCTATTGCGACGACGACATCACTCCTGGTTAAACCAAAATCGCCGAATGCCTTCCAGAGCTTCTCCAAATTCTCTGCACTTTTTCCATCTTCTCCGTCGGGAATATTTACAATCTGAATTTCTAATTCGTGAGCAACAGGAAATGAAACTCGCTGCCCCATGGACTCTGAAACAACGACAACCGCTCGACGATAGTTCGACAGGACAGAGATCAATTCGTCTCGCCATTGGCATCCAATGACGATTTCATAATCGTGCTCTGCTTTAACTGGAATTGTCCGACTCATATCTTGACCTTGAGCGCTAGATCTTTTACGACTTCAGCAACACTCTGGTCGCCTGTTTGGTAATGAAGAGTGGAAACTTCTTCATAGATGGGTCGGCGACTGTCCATGAGCTCTTGCCATTTCTGCCGAGGATTATTTAAGAGAAGTGGTCGATCTCTATTGAATCCGATACGAGGCGCAGCAACCTTAAGAGATACATCCAAAAAAATTACTTCGCTACCCAGTTTTGCTAACGCTGCGCGAGTGATCGGATCGAGGACCGCTCCTCCCCCTAACGCTAGAACTCCTTCTTGTTCTTCAAAAGCGCCAAGACAGATCTTGCGCTCAATCTCTCGAAATATTTCTTCGCCGTCATCGATGAAAATTTGGGAAACACTCTTTCCCTGATCTTCTTCAATCATGGTATCTGTATCTGCAAAGCCAAGTTTTAGTTTGCGAGAAAGGGCCGATCCAATTGAACTTTTGCCAGCCCCAGGAGGACCGATCAGGACGATTCGTGGCGTCATGTGAAGTCGGTGAAGCGCATATTCGCTTTGTACGCTTCAAAATTTCGACGTGTCTCGACGACGCTATCGCCACCAAACTTCTCCAAAACCGCTTCAGCCAAAATTAAGGCCACCATGGCTTCAGCCACAACTCCAGCCGCAGGCACGGCACAAACGTCAGATCGTTGATTGATCGCTTTCGCGTTGGTGCCAGTTGCAACATCGACTGTATCTAGAGCACGAGGAACTGTGGAGATTGGTTTCATCGCGGCGCGAACACGTAAAATTTCGCCATTGGTCATGCCACCTTCAGTGCCTCCCGCACGATCGGTGCGACGTTGAATTTGGCCATCGCGCCCCATCTCCATTTCATCATGCGCCACACTTCCTCGACGATGGGCAGTTGCAAAGCCATCCCCAATTTCCACGCCTTTGATCGCTTGGATTCCCATCAATGCACCAGCTAAACGTGCGTCTATTCGCCGATCCCAATGAACGTAAGACCCAAGGCCGATAGGCGCTCCGAATGCAAGGACTTCTACTACGCCACCCAAGGTGTCTCCATCTGTACGAGCTGATTCAACTTCCTCAATCATTGCAAGACTCGTCGCTTGATCGAAGCAGCGCACTTGGTCCGCATCAATTGCCGCAAGGTCCGAATAGGTTGGGAGCGCAGCGGTTTCCGGAACATGAACGGTTCCGATGGAAACGACGTGACTGATGATCGTTATACCAACCGCTTGCTCTAAAAATCTTCGAGCAACGGCGCCAAGGGCGACTCTCGCTGCTGTTTCGCG
>JAPLBP010000092.1:8077-19497 GCA_026392695.1 Actinomycetota bacterium
AGCGCGCTCCAAGACCGGCCGAGCGTCGTCAAAATCGTATTTCTGCATGCCGGCCAGATCGGCATGTCCAGGTCGCGGACGAGTTAGCGGGGCGTTCCTGGCTAAGTTCTCTATTTCAGAGGCAGGCAGAGGGTCGGCTGACATCACCTTTTCCCACTTGGACCATTCTGAATTCTCTACTTGAACTGATATTGGCCCGCCTTGAGTCAGACCCAATCGCACTCCCCCCAAAATCGTCACTTTGTCAGCTACAAAATTTTGACGGGCACCGCGCCCGAAGCCAAGTCGACGTCGAGCAAGTTGCCGATCGATCTCTTGAGTGGATATCTCAACCCCGGATGGAACTCCTTCAATAATCGCAGAAAGTGCTTGTCCGTGAGATTCGCCTGCCGTTAACCAACGCATGCGCCTATTCTGGCAGAGAAGTGGCGCACCATGTCTCACCTATTTCTTGTGCCTGCGACCCAATAACTCGTCCAAACCGGCTTGGCGCATGACTGGAGCCAAATCCTCACGCACTATTGCCATCTTTGTCATAAGTGCAACTTGATCTATTCCTTGATGGACCAGAAGATCCAAACCATCGATACATGGCAAGCCGCGCGACTTCCATTCGGAAAGCAAGTTCGTAGGCCACGGATCATAGAGAGCCTCGAAAAGTACTCCTCCAAAATTGTGGCTTTGATCCCTGGCAACTTCATCGGCCACCGTTCGCGGCGTTGTATTCACTAGTAAATCAACTGAAGGAATCTCAGTCCCCCATGTCAAAAAACGCACAGAACTCAAGGGAGCCGCCTGAATCATCGCGCTCTCTCGATGCCTCGACCTATGTACAACGGTGATTGTCCGTCCTTCGCCATCAAAAGCCCTTGCCGCCGCTCTGGCAGTCGCTCCCGATCCTAGGAGCACAACAGAACTGAAGTTTTCCATTTCTCGAAATTGCATGGCGGCCCTAAATCCGTTGACATCTGTTGTTAAGGCGTGCCAACCATCCCCACCCCGAACGAGGGTATTCGCAGAGGCGATATCTCGTGCCAACAGTTCTACGTTCTCAACAATTTCAAGCACCCTTTCCTTCAAGGGCATTGTGAGAGAAAAACCAGTCCAAGAATCGTCGACGGCGCCAAGAAACTGTTCCAAATTCTCCGTAGTCACATCGATGGCCTCATAGGAGCCTTCTATTCCAAGGAACCTATATGCAGCTCGATGGAGTGCAGGAGACAAGGAATGTGCAATTGGTGAACCCAATACCGCGGCTTTAATCATGCAAAGGCACCCGCTTTCAAATTCTTTTCGTATTCGAATTTCCAATTGGTGAATTCTTGGAAGGACGAAGTAAATCGCGTATCACCTGGTTTAACGGTTATGAAGTATGTCCAATTGCCTTCCACCGGTGACACAGCAGCTTTCATGGCATCCAACCCCGGGCTTCCAATAGGCCCGGGAGGCAAACCATAATGAAGGTACGTGTTGTACAGTGAAATGGTTTTTGTGGCATTAGTACTCAAAAACATCTTGCCGCGAGTATGGGTAATGAAATGTACGGTGGAGTCGAATTGCAGGGGCATACCTATTTTCAATCGATTACGAACAACCCTCGAAATCTTCGCGAAATCCTTTGTGTCTCCTTCTGCTTGAATCAATGATGCGATCGTCAGCATTTCCATCGGCATAAAATCATTGGCCGTTGAATCAATCGCAGAAAGCTTTGCAGCACCAGAGAAGGCAGCTACCATCGATTTCAAGGCACTGTCCGCCGAAGTTCCCTTTGCAAAACTATATTGAGCGGGAAACAGAATTCCTTCTGCACCGTGAAAACCCGCCGGTGGAGTGAGTTTATTTAAAGCATCAAGTACGGCAGCTCGTTTGAATCCCGCCGCCACCAACTGATCCACAATCTCAGAAACCCACGCGCCTTCCTTGATCTTAATCAAACTCGTAATTCTGGATGGATCTAAAAGTTGTTCAAGAGCCTGCGCGGCAGGAATATGCCTTGAAAGTCGATGTGGACCCGGAGCAATCTTTGTTGACCGATTATCGGTCACCGCAAGCCGGAAAAATGCGGCGCTGGATTTCACAACCTCGGACTTAAAGAGATTTCTCGCAATCTCGGAGCCACTCTCGCCTTGAGAGATCTCCACTATGACCTCTCCGCTGCTTTGTCCTTGAGCATAATCAGGATCATGGATTACACGGCTGCGATATTGATGTACCCCAAATAGAGCAATTGCGACAACGCTGACAACAGCGATAATTTGAACAATACGTTTCTTACCCATTGTTCTTGAGTGCTCTTTCTATATCTAAGCCCGCATTAAGAATTTCCACTGCCGCAGCCTGATCAATACTCTTTTTGCTCGCCCTGCTTGAGACACCTGCATCTCGGAGCTGTCTTTGTGCCGCTACGGTCGAAAGACGTTCATCTACCAAAGTGACCGGGAGATCAAAACGCTCCTGCAGTTCCTTGGCGAACAACTCTGATTTCTGGGTCGAAGGGCTTTCATGTCCTGCTAGATGAATTGGACGTCCCACATAAAGTGCAATCGGCTCGTATTCGCCCAATAAGTCGAATATCTCATCCCAGAGAGCTTCACTCTTGGTTTGTAAAGTAATAACCGGACTCGCCAAAATGGAATCAGGATCACTTACCGCAACGCCGATGCGGACGTCACCAAAGTCGAAGGCGAGACGACGACCTCGTTGCATAACTTTCTATTAACTCGTGAGGGATGAAGCGATTGCGGTAAGGGCGACGTCGATTGCGGTGACGTCGACTCCTCCGCCTTGAGCGAAATCGTCTTTGCCTCCCCCGCCTCCACCCAAAGCGAGAGATCCAATCTTGACCAAAGCTCCAGCTCTAATTCCACGTTTTTGCGCGCTCTCACTGACCGCCACGACCAAAATTGGCTTGCCTTGCGAGACGCTGACAAGAGCGACAACAGAATCCGAAACTCTATTGCGCAGGTCCAGGGAAATGGAGCGCAAATCTTCGCTTCCAATGCCATCCGCCAACTGCTTTGAAACAAAATTCAATCCGTTAACAAGGCGCGCAGTTTTTGCCAACTCACCTGTTTGACTCAGCGCTTGCGCCGAACGAAGAGCAGCAAGTTCCTTTTCGATCTCGCGAAGACGAGTTACTAAATCAGAAATCCTTTCAGGCAATTCCTCTGTTCGAGATCCCTTGATAATCTCCGTAAGAGAGTTAAGCAATATATGTTCACGTGCCAAAAACTTGTATGCATCCGCTCCGACGAGAGCTTCAACGCGACGAACCCCAGCACCAATCGAGGATTCACCAAGGAGTTTCACAATTCCCAACTGCCCGCAACGCTCCACGTGTGTGCCTCCGCAAAGTTCACGTGCCCAATCACCAACACTGACAACGCGCACCACATCGCCATACTTCTCGCCAAAGAGCGCCATCGCCCCAATTTCTTTTGCTTGCGCCTGGGACATACTTTCGGCGCGGACCTCCCAATCCTCCAGGAGCAGCGAATTTACGCGAGCCTCAACATCATTCATAGCCGATGCGGAGACTGCGCCCGTGGCGGGAAAATCGAAGCGGAATCGACCCGGAGAATTCTCCGATCCCGCTTGCGTGGCAGTCTCGCCTAGAACTTCACGAAATGCTTTATGCACCATGTGTGTGGCTGTGTGGGCGCGAGAAATCGCATATCGCCGTTCCACATCAATTGCCGCATGAGCTTTTCCGCCGATTTCAACGGCTCCCGCAAGAACACGTCCTCGATGCACGTTCACCCCAGGAACTGGCGACTGAACGTCATCAATCTCTACCGATGTACCATCTGAAAAAGTGATTACTCCTCCGTCGGCCAATTGTCCGCCACCCTCAGCATAAAAAGGGGTCCTTGACAATACAAGTTCAATTTCCTCCCCTGCGCCGGCGCTTGCTACGGGAAGACCATCAACCAAAAGCGCGTTGACTGTCGCATCACCTTCAATGAAGCCATACCCAATAAATTCAGTACGACCAAATGAATCTGCAATCTTGCGGTACTCCGTCAAATCGGTGTGACCACTCTTTTTCACTCGCGCATCAGCTTTTGCACGATCACGTTGTTCCTTCATCAACCTTCGAAATCCGTCTCCATCAATTTCTAAACCTTGTTCCTGAGCCATTTCAAGAGTCAAATCAAATGGAAATCCATAGGTATCGTGGAGTTTGAAAACAGCCTCTCCTGAAAGTGTCGTCTTCTTACTCTTTTTCAATTCAACACTAGCCATATCGAAAATCTGCGTGCCACTCTTGAGTGTTTGCAGAAAAGATTCCTCTTCAGAAACGCTCACCGAAAGAATTCGAGCCTTGTCCTCTATCAAGATGGGATATTGCGGCCCCATTGCAGCGATGGACGATGTGATCAGTTCGTGCATCACTGGTTCCATTGAACCTAAGAGGCGCATATTTCTAATAGCCCGTCGCATCATCCGACGCAAAACGTAACCCCGGCCCTCATTGCCAGGGGTAATTCCGTCGCCAATAAGCATCGCCGAGGTTCGGGCATGATCTGCTATCACGCGTAGAAAAACATCCGAACGTTGTTCGGCACCATACTTAACGCCCGTTAGATTCGAAGCAACGTCGAGTATAGGTCGCGTTGTATCAATTTCGTAAATATTCTCAACGCCTTGAAGCAGTGCAGCGGTGCGTTCGAGTCCTAATCCGGTATCGATGCTTTTTGCCGGTAGTTCACCCAAAATAGGAAAATCATCTTTGCCGCCACCGGCGCCACGCTCGTTTTGCATAAAAACAAGGTTCCAAACCTCCATGTACCGATCTTCATCGGCGATGGGACCGCCTTCTTTTCCATAAGCGGGACCACGATCATAATAAATTTCAGAACAAGGTCCGCATGGTCCCGGAACGCCCATCGACCAGAAATTATCGGCCATACCCCTTCGCTGGATTCGCTCTTTCGGAATACCAATCTTCTTATGCCAGATATCTGCGGCTTCGTCATCATTTAAGAAAACCGTTACCCAAAGACGTTCCTCGGGGAAACCGTAGCCGCCGTCACTTCTTGGTCGGGTAAGCAATTCCCACGCTAAGGAAATCGCGCCCTCTTTGAAATAATCACCAAAAGAAAAATTGCCACACATCTGAAAAAAAGAGGCATGGCGAGTGGTCTTGCCGACCTCTTCAATATCCAAGGTTCGAACACATTTTTGTATCGAAGTTGCTCGCTTGTAGGGAGGCTTGACCTCACCCAAGAAGAACGGTTTGAAGGGAACCATGCCCGCATTGACTAAGAGAAGGTTCGGGTCGTCCGCAATGAGGGAGGCAGAGGGAACGACGGTGTGAGTTAAGCCTTGACGATTTCCAGACTCAAAGAAATTCAACCATCTTGAACGGATTTCTGCAGATTCCACAGCTAATGATCACTCAGCCTTTTTCTTGCGGTCACGGGTCTTTTTCATCTGGGCTGCGCTCAATATCATTCCAACTGCCTTAACCGCTGGTCCGCCCTTATCAAGAAAGGAAGATGCCACACCGGAAACTTTATTCGATACCTCTTCAGCGTTCTTGGTGATTCTATTCAAGCTTTCCAAAGGACCGTTAACAAGAGTCACTGTCGTGGTTACTTCTTCAATGAGTGGTTTGGTCTCATCTGTCATTGTCTTGAGGGAAATCTTGGCTTCATCAATCAATCTGCCAATTCTCACCACGGCATAACTCACGGCAATGGCGATCACAAGCAGCGAGCAAGCAGCAATGATTGTTGCAATTCCTCCAGGACCCATCTCAATTCCTCCTCAACTTTTCCGTCTTACAACCTAAATCCTACCTGACTCAAGTCACTACGTGAGCGGGATTACGACATCAGGCGTGCGATGTTCACGATGGGCAACAACAGCGGATCGATGGTATTCCTCGATCCGAGCCATGAATTTTTTGTCCAAATAAGGGCGACCATCAACAATCGGTCCAACCCGCCTTTCGATAACAGCAGCGACATCGTCCCCCGATAGAGTCTTGTGGGTCTCAAGCGCATGGGCCAATGCAAGAACTTGCGAACGATTTTTAATCAAAATCTTCTCTGCTTTAGCGAGCAATCCCGAGAGATTATCTTCAATTCGATCCGAGAGTGCACGTCGAATCTCAGTTACCGACCCATCGACAGTCTTTCCACCTCCAGGGGCGCCAACTTCGAAACGTCGATTGGAAGCATGAGATGAAATCGTCATACCCATTCCCCAATGCCCTTCCATCAAGGAAGCGATCGTCGTAGCACTTTCCAAATCTCCGGAAACTCCTGAGGAATTATCCCCATCGAAAAACATACGTTCTCCAGCAAGGGACGCGAGTGAAACCAAGATGTCGGATTCATACTCTGTACGCCAGCGAGTGAATTGATCGTCGGGCGGAATGCTTGCAACCATTCCTAAATAATCTGAACCTTTTTCAATTGTCGCTAGGTCAATCGCCATGTGTTGGCGCACTCGGTGAGCCATCACTGCGTGACAGGATTCATGAACCGCTACCGCATGTCGCTCTCGCTCAATGTATTCCACGTCCTCGGACGGGCCCAGCTCTTTCAATTGCTTGGCCTTTACAACATCGGGCCAAGTAATTGAGTCACGACCATTGCGAATTGCCGTGATAAGAGCTTCGTTGATGGTGTCCTTAATCGTAGCGCCTGTGGCGTAAGGCGTGATTGTCGCCAATTTATCAATCTCTTCCGATGTCAGGGAATGAGAGACTTTCGCAAGATAGCCTTCATATGTGCGAACGCGCCCGGCCTTACTTGGGTATCCAACTCTGTACATTCGGTCGATGCGACCGGGACGTAGCAAAGCTTCGTCAAGTGCTTCAGGCATGTTTGTGGCCATTACAACCAGAATTCGATATTTCGGTGGGCTTTTTGGTCTCATGCCCAAGGTTCGTCGAACAACACGATTAAAGAATCCGCGTGGTTTTTTCAATCCGGAAAGTTCTGTGAGCAAGGCTTGGAGAGTACCCATACCCCCGCCGCCGCCTCCGCCCATTCCGGCAGCGCCACCCACTACAAAATTTTCTCGCATTACGGCAGAAGCACCTGCAGGAGATAGGTAAGTACCGCCATGGCAAGAAGTCCCAAAAATCGAATTCTCAGAAGCGCGTTGTTGACCTCCGGAAGAAATCGCTCCTCGATTACCCAATGAGTCCGCTTCGTCGAAAAAGACGACGACCCCACCGTATCGAAGAGCAAGTTTACGCAATTTGCGAAAGAGAGATTTAACTTTTAATACCCCGTTGTAAAAGCTCCCGGGTCAACAAAAACGAACGGCTTTCCCGTTTCACCAGCCATGGATTCAGCCATGAGGGTCTTACCTGTTCCAGGAGGACCCCACAAAAGGATTCCACCGGGAACATACCCACCATGCTTCTCAATTTCTTCAGGCTTTTCAAGAAATAGTAGATTTTCTCTGATTCTATTCAAAACGTGGTCTTGCCCCCACACATCGCTAAAACGCGTGAGAATGTCATCAGGGAAATACGTGTCAACCCCGCCTCGACTTAGAAACCAAAACATTGCTCCAAATTGAATAATTACGAAAAAGACGCCAAAGAGTAACTGGCCCAGCATGGGCATTGCAGACCACAAGGCTTTCGGCGCCAGGAAAAGAGCGCGAATTGGCGTCTCTTTATAGATTGCGCCCAGAACAACCGAAAGAAGTCCAACAGCGATGAGGGCCTTGATAATGCGCGAAAGTCGAAAACGAGTCCAATCGCTGAATTTGTGCAAGAGAGAGTCAATAAATCCAAAGTACTTTTGCCAAACACCGTGATACGGCGAAAGAATCTCAGAGATCAAGAAATGTATCTGTCGGAGAATTTCGACACCAAACAAGATGAGCAGCCATGATCTGTTATTGGAAGTTTCCTTGAGTGCATCGCTGAAACTCAAAAGCGGATTGTCGGCCAATGATGACCAAACAAGAATGAAGAAAACTATTCCAAACAGCAGCAGGAACTTGGATCGGTCATAGACAGAAAGGTGGACGCGCGTCTTTCGATCACTGTCGCGCGTACGACTCGGTGTCGATTCCAAAGAACTCATCTGACTCCCCTAACGGTGAACGAATCGGCAACGCGCGAAATGACTTTTATGTACTTGTTGTAGCACGTCGTGGTGCAACGCACTACGAAAACGTAGATCTTCTGGCGATCAGTTGAAACCAAAGCTGTTTGATCGACCGTTTGCGAGATTTCATTGTGAGTGAAGTTATAGATAGTTCGCACTCCACGCGCGCCTTTTTGCACGACTTCGTAATCATCAATGATGTCAAAAACGGGAGTGCTATCCGACGGATTGCTCACCCAATCTGTAATTGGCTCAACAACGTCCCTCAATGAATTATATGAGACAGAATTAACTTCATCAGGGAAAAGGCGTAAGCCTGTTGCCATTTGACCAGAGCCAAACGCTCGGCAGCGCCACTTGCTGTCGATTTCGCTTCGATGGCGCTAAGTTCTTTCATTGATATCTCATGCCAGGAATTCGGAACTGTGAAAAAGACTCCCTCAGATTTTGAGGCGCCGTACTTTTGAGAAGTATTTCCGCACGCTGTGAGCGCCAACAAAGATGCCAGAAGTGCGGCAATTAACTTCTTCTTGCCCATTTAGATTTTGCCCGCCTTATCAACTGCAAAATCAATCCCACTTTCACGGCGTTGAGCGGGAGTAATAGGTGTTGGAGCTCCCGTTAATGGATCGCCTCCACTAGCAGTTTTCGGAAATGCGATCACTTCACGTATGGAATCTGAATTTGTTAAGAGTTGACACACTCGGTCAAGACCAAATGCAATTCCACCATGTGGAGGAGGTCCAAAGTTGAAAGCCTCCAAGAGAAATCCGAACTTGCTGGCCGCTTCCTCTTGGCTCAAGCCGATAACCTTGAAAACTTCACTCTGCATCTCTCGTTCGTGAATTCGAATAGATCCCCCACCTAATTCCGAGCCATTTAAAACAATGTCATAGGCGTAGGCCAATGCTGAGGCGGGATCAGAGGCAAATGTCTTTCCAAATTCGGGCTTTGGGCCTGTGAACGGGTGATGAACCGCAGTCCAACCCCCATCGTCTGTCGGTTCAAACATTGGTGCATCAAGTACCCAAAGAAATTCCCATTTTCCTTCAGGAATCAGATTGCAACGTTTGCCAATTTCAAGCCGCACTGCCCCCAATAAATTCAAAGAGCTTGTTCTTTCTCCTGCCGCAAAAAAAATCGCGTCTCCTGGTTTTGCGCCCGCGGCTTGCGCAACTCCTGAAAGTTCAATCTCGGAAAGGTTCTTTGCAACTGGGCCGCCCAAAGTGCCGTCGGCGTTCACCAAGATATATGCGAGTCCTTTAGCTCCACGAGTTTTCGCCCATTCTTGCCAGCCATCGAGTTCTCGCCTTGGCGACGACGCGCCTCCTGGCATTACGACGCAACCGACGTACGGTGCTTGAAAAACTCTAAATTCAGTTTTTGCGAAATGATCCGTCATCTCTTTTAGAGGATAACCGAAGCGAAGATCAGGTTTGTCGGATCCATAGTTGGTCATCGCATCTGCGTACGTCATCCGACGGATAGGAAGTTGAATGTCGAAATTAACTACTTCTTTCCAGACGCGAACCAAAATCTTTTCGGCTACTGCGAGAATGTCTTCCTGATCGATGAAGGACATCTCGATATCCAGTTGAGTAAATTCAGGTTGTCGGTCGGCGCGGAAATCTTCATCGCGAAAACACCTGGCAATTTGATAGTACTTTTCAAAACCGGCCACCATCAACAACTGTTTGAAAAGCTGTGGCGACTGAGGCAGCGCATACCAACTGCCCGGCTGCAAGCGCACAGGAACGAGGAAATCGCGGGCACCTTCAGGAGTTGATCGAGTTAAGTACGGAGTTTCCATGTCCAAAAATTCTTCCGAGTCCATCACTTGCCTTATGACCGAGGTTACTTTTGATCTCAATCGAAGGTTCTTCGCAGGTCCTTCGCGTCGCAGATCCAAGTATCGGTAACGCAGGCGTACTTCCTCGTTAATCTCCGACTCGTCACCCGTATCAATCGGAAATGGCAATGGGGCGGCTTCGCTGAGCACAGTGACATCATCGGCCATCACTTCAATCTCGCCGGTAGAAATATTAGGGTTTTCATTGCCGCTTGGTCGCGACACAACTTCACCGACGATTTTCAAGCACCATTCGGCGCGGAGCGCGCCTGCTATCGCTTCATCTCGAATCCACTCTTCCATGATCACGTCGTCGCGCAACCCAACCTGTTAACGTTACAACTTTCCCAGCGTCAGAATTGCGCAGCGTTCCAGCCCCGTGAGTCCTCAACATGCTTTTCTCCAGACGTTGCGGTCGATCCTCATTTAAGCGACAAGGTCGACACCAAGGAGGTCAGAGTAACGGAGGTTACATCGCCCGTGCTCATTTCCTTGATTTCAACGCTTCCAGATTCTAATTCCTCATCTCCGATGACAATGACATATCGAGCCCCGCTCTTATCGGCCACCTTCATCGCAGATTTAACAGAGCGATCGCCAAACGCCACTTCGACCGTCAGTTTGTGGGGTCGCAATTCATGTGACAGACGAAGTGCTGCGGATTTTGCCCGAAACCCAATGGGAATAACGTAAATATCCGTGGTGAATGCTTCAAGATTCACAACACCTTCGGCTTCAGCGGCCAACAAAGCGCGATCTACACCTAATCCAAAACCGATCCCGGTAAGACTCGCTCCACCGATCTCTTGCATTAGGCCGTCGTAGCGGCCCCCTCCGCCAATTCCAGATTGCGCACCAAGGAGATCGTGAACAAATTCAAATGTTGTCCCCGTGTAATAATCAAGTCCACGAACCATCTTTGGATTGATGGCGTAACTAATACCTAAAGTAGTTAAATAACCCTGCACCTCTTCGAAATGCTCTCGAGATGCTTGCGATAGGTAGTCAAGTAAAACCGGAGCATCTTTCATTGCACTTCGGATTTCATCTCGCTTATCATCGAAGAGCCTTAAGGGATTCAATTCGGCACGAACCTTTGTGGCATCATCCAGAGTGAGCGAAGAAATAAATTTCTGTAAATCAATTCGATGAGCCGCTCTAGAGTCCCGATCACCTAGCGAAGTAATCTCCAAATGAAATTGTTTTAAACCAATAGCGCGAAAACCAGCGTCGGCAATGGCAATTATCTCGGCGTCGAGTGCTGGATCATCAGAACCGATAGCCTCTATGCCCACAGAATAAAACTGCCTGTACCTTCCAGCTTGCGGGCGCTCTGCTCTGAAATACGCGCCGCTGTAATAGAACTTTGCCGGAAGACTTCCTTTGTCTAAGCCATGCTCAATTACACTCCTCAGCGCACCGACCGTGCCTTCAGGGCGAAGTGTGATGGACCTTCCTCCACGATCTTCAAAGGTATACATCTCTTT
>JAPLBP010000065.1 GCA_026392695.1 Actinomycetota bacterium
GCGCCTCCGTAAACAAGATGTTCATCGCTTGGGAGTAGAGCTTTTGAGCTCCCGCCTTATCGGATCCGCTGAGAGTAATCGCGTCATCGACTAATTTGTCGTACGCGGCGTTCTTCCAGTAGCTCAAATTGAAGAATGGCTTTGTGCTGCTGTGGAAGAGGGACCACAAATTGTCCACTCCCGCATCGCTATAGGTTGGCCAATACTTCACAATAAAGAGATCTTGCGCATTTGCCGGATCTTTCTTCGCCGCGGCCCACTGTTGATTGAAGAGGATGCCTTGAACCTCGGCTGTTACGCCAATAGACGCAAATGCATCCTTGATTAGCGGAACGAATCGCGCCTCAGCTGAGTTTTCAGAGGCGTACGTGATTTTGAGTTTTAGATTCTTAACACCAGCGCTGGCAAGTAGCGATTTCGCCTTTGCTAACTGAGGTGAATATTGAGGCAAATTCTTATCGTATGGATAAATTCCGGCGGGAACAGGACCACGCGCTTGAGTTGCATAACCTTGTCCACCAACCTTTGTGATATCACGATAATTGATGGCATAGGAGAGCGCTTGACGTACCACTGGATTGTTTAGCGGCGCACGCAATGTGTTGAAATAGCCCACGTAGTTGAATGGAGACTTGTACACAACCACCTTGTACTTGTTATTAGTTTTAAAACTCTTAATGCTTGTCAATGGGATGTTGGTCGCCCAGTCCACTTGACCTGAGGTCATCATCTGCTGGGCAGTGATTCCGTCTGGTGTAATCGAGATATCAATAGTGGAGTAAGCGGGTTTAACTGCAGCCCAATGCTTTTCATACGCCGTGAGAACGACTGAACTTCCAGCTTTGTAACTTGAGATCGTGTACGGACCAGAACCGCCGTCTTTTCCAGAATCGTAATACTTGCCATCCTTTGCGACGGCTGCAAGTGCAGCAGGGCTAACGATGTAGGCGCCATACGTTGACGATGCAATTAGGTCCAATGGTGCGGAGTAGGAAAGATTGAATACGACGGTGTCAGCGCTTGGAGTATCAATGCTTTTTAGAGGATCCCAAATGAATCCCGCACCACCAACAGCTTTGGAAGAATCGATGCTCGCCTTGACTGCGGCTGCATTAACGGGAGTTCCATCATGAAATGTTGCCCCGGCACGAAGCTTGAATGTCCACGTCTTTCCATCTTTAGATGAATCCCACGACGTAGCTAGTGCTGGAGAGTAATCTTCCGCAGCCGCATCGGGGTTTTTCCAAAGAAGTGGCTCGTAAATGTTTGTCATATAGAACGCTTCAGTGGAAAACGACTGAATGGGATCCCAGGTGGTGACAGCAGCCGAAGTAGCGACTTTAAATAGCGTTGCTGCCTGTGCGCTGGAGGGAATTGATAGTGAGGCCGCACCAAGGAGTAGCGCCGTTGCCACCGCAACGAATCGATTCCTTGAAGAAGGCAAAAACGTGGATTGTGACATTGAAATACCTCTCCATTCCGTAAGGTTGTAACCGCCGCGGGGCCGATCGGAGTTACCTGTTGCGCGAGTCTAGAATGGGAGACTATGCCTGTCTAGAGAATATCTTGCTAATTGCTATGCTTTTTAGGCATACTACCTAGATGGAATTACGTCATGTTACTTACTTTCTGCAAGTGTTTGATGCGGGTTCAATTTCCGCAGCTTCTCGAGAGATTCATATTGGCCAACCGTCATTGTCGCGTCAGATTCGCAAACTCGAACGCCACTTCGCCTAACGATTGCAGGTCCGCCTACAACAGTCGCTGATGTAATAGGTCCTTTTATCGCAACTTCCGGATCCGAGGGATTATTGTCAAATATTCGCGAGGTTCTCCCGAATGCCGTTTATCGTGAACTTGAAATGTACCGAGCAGATCTTGTCGTAGGAACAAGTCCGCCTCCGACGCATTTGCAATACCTCGTGATTGGATTCTCGCCCATTTGGGCCCAATTGCCATTTGATGGAGGGAAATCCGGAAGAACGGAGATTAGTTTGCAAGAGCTGGCCAAATATCCAATTGCGATAGTGGATGACAACCACAACGTACGCAGAATTTTTGATCAAGCAATTTCAGAAGCCGGCCTGTCCATTGAAATTGCATTTGAAACACAATCCACTCAAGCTTCACAAGCGCTCGCTGCCGCCAATCGCGCCGTATGCATAAGTTCTGATGATCCGCGTTTCGATTTGCAGCCACTATTTATCAGGCAGAAGGGCAGGGCGGATACGCTCTCCATCACTTTGTATTGCGCTTGGAACGGTGACCACTTTGCTGCAGAAATGATCCGAAACACTGCCGAGGCACTCAAAAAGTTTTACGAGACGCGCAATAGTAAAATCCGGCATTTCATAAGTTAGAAGTGTAAAGAGAGTGCTTAACCAACGATTTCGTCGGCAAAATTCCTGCACCCCGTAGAAAGGATTTCTGTTTCTTATGTATTCTTGAATCATGACCAAGCCACTTTTGATTCTGATATCTGGTCCATATATGTCAGGTACCAACGGCGACGAGGCCGCAATCGGTCGAAATTTGAAGGCTATGGAAGATTATTCACTTCCAATCTTCGCTAAAGGACACCTCGCCGTTGTCGGAGAATGGCTGGCATGGCCAGTGATCCGCCAAGCTGGCGGGGATTCGCATAGCTCTGAACAGTTTTCAGAATATCAATACCCCGTTGCTCACCGATTACTAGAAAAGTGTGATGCCGTGTTACGTATTCCGGGGGAATCTCGCGGAGCGGATATTGAAATGGCGAAGGCTAAGGAATTGGGAAAGATCGTCTTTACAAGTCTTGAAGAAATCCCCACCCTGGGCTTCGGCTTATAAGTCGAACCTTCTTCTATACTTTCTCGATGCGCCGAAAGTTGAGTTACGCCCTCTTCTTGGCTAGGTGATTGTTTCTCTACCAATATTTGGTCATGCAGATACTGATCGGGCTTGGGAGATAGTCCCCAAATGGTTCGCATGGTTGAAATCCAAAACTTTCATACAGCTTACGGGCTGGCAGAAACGCTTCGTAGTTGCCGGTCTCTAAACTTACACGCTCAATATTCCGTGCGCGAGCGAAGTCCAAAATATGAGCCACCATCGCTTTCCCCACGCCTCTACCTCGCGAATTTACAGAAGTATGCATGGATTTAAGTTCTGCATGGGCGGGCTCAAGATCCCGCAGGGCACCCACCCCAAGTAGTTCTCCATTTTCTCTCAATGCAAATACCGTGACCTCGGGCGCCGTTAATTTCTCGATGTCGAGGGCATAGACACTTTCGGCTGGGGTTACGGATTGACAAAACTCGAGGTGGCTTTGAAGAAGGTTTGTGACATCAGAAGTGCGAGGATCTTCAATTGAGATTTGGAAACCCATCTGCAGATTCTAACTTGTGCGCGAGAGAATTAGTCGTTGACTCTGTTCACATTTGAAAGTGCCCATAGAACGCACAGGACAATTCCGATTGCAGAAATTATCATCACGGGTGTGACTTGCTCATGAAGTAGCAGCGCCGACCAACCAAGGGTGAGGATGGCTTGTAATTGCTGGACTTGAGATCCGTGGGTAACTCCGAAGTCTCGCAAGCCTCGATACCAAGCGAAGAAACCCAGGTACATGGACGAATATCCGATTGCCAACATTCCAAAGACCGCATCGCCCTGCATGACAAAATGTGAGTGAGTCCTTCCGAAGACTACAACGGCTCCAATAACAGAGAACGGCAAACCAAAAATCACGACCCATGAGATCACCTGCCAACCTGGCATAAAGGAGGTCAATGATGCGCCTTCGACGTAGCAGTAGGAGGAGGCAAGGACTGCGCCGAAAATAAGTAAATCAGCAACGAGATCAGATTTAGTTGCTCCACCTCGCCCTATCGAGAATGCAATCAGGAGGAGTGTTCCCAAACCTGAAGCAATCCAGAACGCAACCCCGACCGGCTTCTTATTTTTCATTACTGAAATAATTGCTGTTACAAGCGGCATTACTGCGGCGATAACCGAGACGTGAGCCGATGTGGTTCGCTGGAGTGCGAGGGCAATAAGAATTGGCCATCCAAAAACTGCGCCCACGGTTGTGAATGCCATAGGCCTCCAAAGCTGCCTCGGAAGTCGAGGCACTCTCGCTTTTAGCATTAGCGGGATGGCGAGCGTTGAAGCGATAATGGGTCGAGAAAAGGCAGTAAACAAAGGATCAAAACTTTTGAGAGCCATCTTGGTAAATGGCAATGAAAGGGAAAAGAGAAAAATTCCAAAAGATGCAAAGAAAAGACCGCTCTTTTGCTTCTGGCTAAATGGCATTGGCCCACGATACGTTGTCTGAGGTAAATTCGCGAAGTAACTTACTTCCCCCATCAAGAACTCGGTTCCACGCTTGTTTTCAATGAAAATCTAGACTCTTTGGTAGCGCTGATAGAGGATATCGCGGAAATTGCACGTGCGAATGTTAGAGTTGTATTTTAAATTCACGGTCTTAGAAATGGTGGACTAATTGTTTGAATCGGTATTGCTAGGAATCTTGCAAGGTCTCACAGAGTTTCTCCCTATCTCTTCGAGTGCTCATATCCGGATCGCCGGCGAGTTTTTTAGTAAGGCGCATGATCCGGGGGCTCGATTCACCGCAATAACTCAAATCGGGACCGAGCTTGCCGTATTAATCTTCTTTCGCAATGACATCAAACAAATTGTTCTTGCCTGGCTTCGTAAAGTCATTCTTCGCAAGGCAGTCACCGGCGATGAACTATCCCGCGCTCGTATGGGTTCGCTAATTATTGTTGGCAGCGTGCCCATTGTTCTTCTCGGTTATCTCGGACAAGATTTCATCACCAACAACCTTCGCTCACTCTGGCTGATCGCTTCGACGATGATTGTTTTCGGCATTGTTCTTGGGGTAGCCGATAGATACGGCAAGAGAACCAGATCCCTGGATGATCTCAATGCCCCACATGGAATTCTTTACGGTCTTGCCCAATCATTGGCGCTACTCCCAGGTGTTTCACGATCGGGTGCGACAATCGCGATGGGTCGCTACCTTGGATACACGCGAGAGGCCGCACTTCGCTATTCGTTTCTTCTAGCCCTTCCCGCAGTATTTGGAAGCGGACTTTTCGAATTAAAGAAGGCAGTCGCTGACAAAGCCACGACAAATGTGTTTTCTCTTTCAGAGACTTTGGTGGCGACGGTGATTGCCTTCATCATTGGGTACGCGGTAATTGCTTGGCTGCTCAAATATGTGATGACAAAGAGTTTTATGCCCTTCATTGTTTACAGAATTGCGGTCGGAACAATCGTCCTTGGTCTTTTGGCCGGAGGAGTAATCAACCCTTAAGGAAGCCGCTTTTCCTCGTCTGTTTTTGATATGAATAAAAACGTCAAGGGATTTGACTGCACGAGCTAGTTATCGAGTATTTCCGAGAGTAGCTGCTCAACTCTTTGCTTAATGTCGTCGCGTACATTTCTTACGAAAGCAATATCTTGTCCAGCCGGATCTTCAAGAACCCAGTCTTCATAGCGCTTTCCTGGATAAAAAGGGCAAGCATCTCCGCATCCCATGGTCACGACCGTGTCGGCTTCCATCACCGCTTCATTGGTCAAAACCTTTGGCTGCTGGCCAGCAATATCAATACCTAATTCAGCCATGGCTTCGACTGCTATGGGATTGATCGAGTCTTTAGGCATTGAGCCAGCGGAAAGTACTTCCACGCGGTCTCCTGCGAGTTCTCGCATGAATCCTGCTGCCATTTGCGAGCGGCCTGCATTGTGCACGCAAACGAAAAGCACAGTGGGTTTTTTAGGACTCATGGGCGGCTCCCTTTTCTTTTGTATTCGAGAAATATCTCCCGCCGAGAGTTCCTAGAGTGGCACCGATAATTTGGGCCACAATAAATAGAGGAACCGATTGCAAGGCGATTCCAGAAAATGTATCGCTGAATCCTCTGCCCAAAGTGACTGCAGGGTTAGCAAAGGATGTCGAGGAGGTGAAGAAATAGGCGCTTCCAATCCACGTGGCCAGCACAAGCGGCGCGAGATTCAACCGATTTTGACCCCGCAGTACCTGAATTAGAAAGAGGAGGCCGGCGGTAGCGACGACCTCGCCGAGCCAGAGACTGAATCCACTCCGAATACGGTTTGAAAGAAAGATCGCGGGATTCTTAAACATGAGATTTGCCAACATTGCTCCCAAAATTCCGCCTGAGAATTGGACTAGCAAGAAACAAAAAAGATCGAAACTTTCCAATCGCTTTTGAAGCCATTCGCTGAGCGAGACGACGGGGTTGAAGTGGGCACCGCTTATAGGCCCAAGGACAAGGATTAGTATTCCTAGCGCAAGTACAGTGGAAATCGCATTAATGAGGAGATCCATCCCTTTATCTGCGCTCAAGTTGGTCGCCATATTTCCTGAACCAACCACAACCGCTACAAGCATGAAGGTACCTAGGAATTCAGCAGCATATTTACGCAAATTCATTTCTCGATTTCCTCGAACTCTCTTCAAAGTGATTTGGACAAAAGAATTTTGCTGGAATGCCTCTCAGCCGACCATCTCGATGGCGCGTTTCCAAGTTTTATCCAGATCTGCATTTTCGGGAAACCGCTTCATTTTCTCTAAGTCTATTAGGTCATGCATGAGAGCCCACACGGCTCGCGCATGTTCATGATCCTTTCCCGTGATTTGAATAATCATTTCTGTAACGCCTCGTTCAAGGCCCTTTGGAGCCCATATTTTTCACCTTGGTGGAGGGTTCCTGCGAACAATCGCGCCTGGTTTGGGCCGATGGGGAAGACGGCCAAACAGTCTTAGCCATTGGAGAAATTGAAATCTCACGTAGACTTGATTTCTCATTCACCATTTCCCCAGCGACAGAGTGGATTCTTTTGCCGTGATACTGAGTAAGAACGTCGTGGTAATTCCGACGCTCAATGAGGCAGAAAACGTTATGGAACTCCTTCCGAAATTACTTCCGCTCGATCTGGATATTCTGATCGTCGATGATTCATCCGCAGATGGAACGGCTGAGGTTGCTCGGAGTTTCGACATAGACGGTGCACGAATAACCATCCTTTCTCGACCTTCGAAATTAGGTCTAGGAAGTGCTTATATCCAAGGTTTTAGACGCTGTCTTTCCTTAGGGTACGAAAATTTGATTCAGATGGATGCCGATGGTTCACATCGAGTACAGGATCTCGAGTTGTTATTGAAGGAAATTGGAGAATCGGATGTTATTGATTTGGTGATTGGTTCTAGATGGGTTCATGGGGGAAGGATTGAGAATTGGTCGAAGCACCGAGAGGTACTTTCAAGAGTCGCGAATCTTTACTCGAAAAGGGTTTTGTCTACGGCGGTAAACGACATGACCGCCGGATTTCGGATTTATCGAGCCGAACTTCTTACGAGGATGAATTTGGATGGTATTGAATCTCAAGGCTATAGCTTTCAAATCGAAATGACTCGAGAGGCGCTTCGTGTGGGAGCGGTTATAAAAGAAGTACCAATCACCTTTGTCGAGCGGACAATTGGGACGAGCAAAATGAGCTTCCAGATCGTGCTAGAGGCCATTTTCAAAGTCACAAAATGGGGGCTTTCTAGAAAGTGAGTTTTGGTTCCTGTTCGAAAATTACGAAATTTCTTGCTGACATTAAACCTGGCAATCTCTAAGATATTGCGCATGAATCGAAAAGTCGATGTATTTCTTAGCCACGAGAGCGCATGGAAAAAAGAGTATGAAGCGCTAAGGTCGATTGCATTAGCCTCGGGGCTCACTGAAGAGCTCAAGTGGGGTCAGCCTTGTTACACACTCGAGAATAAAAATGTCTTTTTGCTTCATGCCTTCAAGGGGTACTGCGCCATTCTCTTTCTTAAAGGTGCGCTTTTGAAGGATGCCAAGGGACTGTTAGTCCAGCAAACTCCGAATGTCCAAGCTGGTCGACAATTGAGGTTTGCTAGCGTGCAGGAGATTGTAAAATCGCAAAAGGTTATTAAGCAGTACATATCAGAAGCCATTGCAATCGAATCCGCCGGCATGGAAGTAAAAATGACAAAGGCGGCTGGTTTCGAGATTCCGAAGGAAATTCAAGCGCAATTAAAAAAGACGCCCGGGCTGGCCACAGCTTTTAAAAAATTGACGCCGGGGAGACAACGCGGTTATGTGCTTTATTTTTCTGCGGCCAAGCAAGTTAAAACCAGAGATTCCAGAATTGAGAAATGCGCCCCACGAATCCTTGAGGGTAAAGGACTCAATGATTAGGGGATGGCTGAGAAACACACCTGCTAGCACCCTAGAGGAGTTAGTTATCGTTACTAAATGATTGAGTTATGAAAACAGCTAATACGAATAACTCATTGAGACCCATCAGATTTATGGGTCGTCGGTTCCGCGAACTCATCTATATGTTGTCAAGTTTCCCTGTACTTCTTGCCCTTTTTGTGATTGTTACGGCCGCGTTGTCCACCGGGGCATTTATCCCATTGGCAATCATCGTCATACTTGCGCTCTTAGCGGCTATGGAATTCATGGCCCGATTTGAAATCGGTCGCACCAATCTACTTTTGAGGACCGAACTTAGAATGTCGGAGAAGGTGTGGTTTGAGCATCCCTTCTTTTCGTGGGATGGAGCAAAAGAGCGGGCGACCTCACTTCGCAGTTGGCTTGCGGTCGGTTACGTATTCCTCGCTTTCGGGCTCGCAATTCTTGGATTTGTGGTTTCTTGTTTGGCGATAGGCGCTCTCATTTCCCTAATTGCTGCCCTTGGAATAATTGCATTTAATCCGCGGAACGGCAGCTTTGATATCAACACCCACGACTTCAATGGCAATTTTGGAATGAACGTCGGGCCAAAGGATTTTCAAATTCATTTTCTAGGTTTTGACATCAATGACGGTCCTATCAGCGGCCAGTTTCATTGGTCCTATTCCTCACCTGTAAACACTCTAATTTCCATTGTCTTCATAATTCTGGCACTTGCACTTGTTCCCCTAATTGCAAAATGGCAGAGAAATCTCGTCATGAGATTTTTGAGCGACCGTTCATACGCTGAAATCTTTTATGGATCTGAGCGCCACCGAAAGAGTGCCGTCTCGGTCGGTACGCAAGATCGAACAAGGATTGAAAGAGATTTGCACGATGGCGTACAGGCGAGGTTGACTGTCACTGGAATGGAAATTGATCGTGCGAGGCTTCTAGCTGAAAAGTCCGAAGATCAAGAAGTTGTTAAGGCACTTGAGCGTGCCGCTGAAGAAACCTCCAACGCCATGCAAGAGATACGAAATATCGTAAAAGGACTTCGTCCGGCATTATTGGAAAAGGCGGGATTGGAAGCTGCTCTTAATTCACTTGGTTCCAAGCAAACCTTCACAGTGGTTGTCTCTTCCCCTTCCGATCGATTGGGTATGGAAACCGAGTCCGCGCTCTATCTGATTTGTTCCGAGGCCATGACAAATGTAGGTCGCCATGCCAAAGCGAACACAATGTCAATCACCATAGTAAAAAAGGGCAAGCTGATCACCTTGGATATTGAAGATGATGGAATTGGTGGAGCACAAGAATCGGATGGAACTGGCCTTAGAAATATGAAGGGTCGAGCCGAATCATTGGGCGGCGAGTTCATTGTGATGAGCCCCGCTGGTGGTCCAACACATATCAAAGTGATTGTTCCGTGCGAGTAATTGTCGCGGAGGACGTGACACTGCTGCGAGAAGGCATTGTCCGAATCCTGGAGGAGCGAGGCCATGAAGTTGTGGCATCCCTTGCCGATGCTAGAGAAATTTTGAAAGCGGCAAAGGCATTTTCTCCAGACGTGATGATTGTTGATATACGAATGCCCCCAACGAATACTGACGATGGGCTGCGAGCGGCCATTGAAGTTCGCAGCCAAATCAACCCAAAGATTCCGATTCTCATATTGTCGCAATATGTCGAATCCTTTTATGCATCCTTACTTCTTGACGACGATCAGGAGGGGATTGGGTATCTTCTTAAGGATCGAGTAACAAATATCAACAAATTTATGCAATCCCTGGAAGAAGTGGCCAGCGGGGGAACCGTCCTGGATCCTGAAGTGGTTGAAGCGATGATGAGTTCCTCCTCTGATTCATCGCTTCGATCACTGACCCCTCGTGAACGAGAGATTCTCGCTCTTATGGCGCAAGGAAAGTCGAATGCGGGAATTGCGGAAGTGGTTGTCATTACAGAGGGCGCAGTTGAAAAGCACATCTCAAATATCTTGAATAAACTCGGTTTGATTCAAGAAGAATCTTCGCATCGAAGGGTTTTAGCGGTCATAAAATACATAGAGCATTCATAATCGAATCCAGTCGGTTGTGGTGGCCGTTTTATCTGGTCATCGAAATATTGGCGGGCGCTGCCGTCGCTGATTACGATTCGAAGTTAGAATTTGACCTATGAACGCCTTGGTATTTCCTAGACTTGATGAGGTCCACAAGTGAACAATTCCATATCAGTCGCCGAGATCCTCCCACACGATTGGCGACGTCTAAGAGATCTTCGGCTTGCTTCTTTGCAGGAAAGTGCAAGCGCCTTTGGTGGAAATTATGACGACGAGAAGCTTTTGGATGAATCGGCGTGGCGAGCGAAGTTCGAAAAACTTAGATTTTTGGTGGCTTGCGTAAACGAAATCGACGCGGCAATAATGTCGATTGAAAACCTAGTCGGAGATTTTGGAGCCACATGTTGGGTTGGTGGATGTTGGGTAGATCCACAATTTCGCGGACTAGGGTTGATGAGGCAGTTATTTTTCTACGTTGATCAAAATGCTGACAAAAACGACTGGAAAATTCAGGGACTCGGGGTATGGACTGACAATGAAGTAGCGATAAACGCTTATCTGGCCCTTGGTTTTCTCAAAGCGGGAGAGGAAATCCCAAGTACAAGGCATCCGGGTAAGTCATACGTACGAATGATTCGAAGGACTCAATCGATCTAAATTTGTTCAAGAACTAGGCAAAAGAATCCTATAGGATGAAACTCCCATGAGAAGAGTTCGAAAAGCAAGAGCCGGAGCTCTTTTTATGTTCGCTCCTTATTTTGCAGCGATGCTTTTTTGTGGCTTGATCCCCTTAGTCGTCGCAATTCGAGAGGTTGCAAATCCTTCGTGGATAAACATGAAGGGAAGTTATACAACCATCTACCGCATCTTGGGAGACTTTCGAGTCATACCTGCACTTGCTCATGCGGCATTCCTTCTAGCCATATTTGTGCCAGCCATGATTGTTGTAGTTCTTGCAATATCACTTCTTCTCGATGCTACTCCTGTGCGCGGAAATACTTTGATGCGCTTAGTTTTATTGCTTCCAGGGATCGTCTCCGGCGGAGTCGCCACTCTTATTTGGACTTCTCTGCTTGGGCCTAATATCCAATGGAATGGCAGCAATATTCGCTGGCTTATCGGCGGCATAGCATTCACTTCAGGTGTAGGAAGTTGGATAGTCATTCAGTATGGATCTTTGCGATCGATCTCGCATGAAGTACTTGAAGCAGCGCTCGTAGATGGATGTAATCGATTTCAATTAGCCATTCGAATAAAATTGCCAATGATTAGCCGTTACATCGGATACATGACAATTTTGCTTGTTGCAGGGGCAATTCAAATCTATTCGGAACCGACCCTTCTTATGTCGACTGGATTAACGACAGATTGGTCGCTGAGCCAGGTTGCTTACAGTTACGCGTTCCGCACAGGCGACTTTGCAGGCGGGACAGCACTTTCGCTGGACATGTTGATTCCCAATATCGTTCTCGGGATTGTCTTTGTCATGAACACCGACTTTCTCAAGCGAGGTGAGCGACATTGAGTCATCCCGCGAAAGGTAAGAGTGCCCTACTCATCAAGTTAACACTCTGGCTAATAACTTTTACAGTGGTATTACCTTTTCTTTGGCTATTGAAGGCCTCCGTGATGGACTTCGCAAATTCTCAAGCCGGGGTTCTCGCCTGGGTTCGAGATTCAGTTGTTTTCACACTGGCCGCGCTGATCTTTTCGGTTCTGTCGAGCATCACTGCGGGTTTTGTGATGGCAATTTTGTATATCCCTTTTCGCAAGACAATGATCGTTTTAACCCTGATAACTATGCTCATTCCGGCCACTGCGATGGCAATGCCCTTGTACGTTTTGGTGGATCACATCCACCTCAACGACACCATCCTTGGGCTCGTCATCGCGAGTTCGTACTACCCGTTCGGTGCATTTCTTTCCTATCTATATTTCAGCTCTGCGATGCCTGGAGATCTCGTGGGAATGGGAAGAATCGACGGCTTGGGGGACTGGGGACTTTTTTACCATTTAGGAATCCCGCTATCTAAGTCCCTCTGGTCCATCGTCACTTTCTTTTCATTCATAAACCTTTGGAATAGTTACCAACTTCCAAAAGTGCTACTTAATGCTCCGGAACATTCGACTTTGCCGATGGGCCTCGAACTTCTATACGGACGTGGCACGGCAACTGTTGGAATCCTGATGCTCATTCCTGCGGTGTTGCTCTATCTACTTTCCCAACGATCGATCGAGCGTGGAATATTTAG
Organism: Actinomycetota bacterium; assembly: GCA_026392695.1. Lineage (GTDB taxonomy): Bacteria > Actinomycetota > Actinomycetes > Nanopelagicales > Nanopelagicaceae > QYPT01. Next base: position 12,528 of record JAPLBP010000065.1, read on the forward strand.
CGGAGCGGTAACTGGCTAGTTTTTCTAAAGTCCTGGAAACGCCGATGTCATGGCAGAGATAATTGTTGAAACCGCAATTGCAAGCAAAAGCAATCCAAATATCCTGGTTACCACCATAAGTCCCTGATCACCAAGAACGCGAGAAATGGGTTCTGCGGTGAGCAGGAGAAGTCCGGTGAGAAGTGACAGAATCAAAATGATCACCACATCTGCAATTCGAACAACTCCAACATCTGAATTTCCAATCGCGATGACAGTTGCGATTGCGCCGGGCCCAGCCATCATGGGAATCGCAAGTGGGACAACCGCTGCTCCCGTAGGTGAGGCCTCGATTGCACTGCTCTTTTTCCCCATCACCATGCTCCAAGCAATGGCTGCGATAACGAGTGCGCCAGCAATTCGAAATGCATCCATCTGAATACTCAACATTTTCAAAATGATGTCACCAAGAAAGTATGCAATAAATAAAGTTAGTCCGGAAACAAGTGCAGTCTGAATCGCAATAATGCGTCGCTTCTCTTTTGTAACG
>JAPLBP010000021.1 GCA_026392695.1 Actinomycetota bacterium
CCCAAACAAGATGGGGCAGATCGATTCGGTTCATGGTTGAGCAGTAACAAACGCTCTTATCGAGGAAAACGATAGTTTTGTCCAAATGCTTTTTCGCCAACCGGGATACAAGGTTGAGCTCCGTTCCGATAGCCCATGCCGAGCCAGGTTCAGAGGCTTCAACAATTTTGATGATCGCTTCGGTCGAGCCAACACGATCGGCTATCGACACAACCTCGTGTTGGCATTCAGGATGTACGAGAATCTTCACGTGGGGAATTCTGTTGCGCACGTCATTGACTGCTTCAACGCTGAAACGACCGTGGACCGAACAGTGTCCTCGCCAGAGAATCACCTTGGCCTTTTTCAGCTCATCTGGAGTCAGGCCACCCATCGGTTTCCATGGATTCCATAGAACACAATCTTCGAGAGTTAGTCCAAGGGAAAGTACGGCAGTGTTTCGTCCGAGGTGTTGATCGGGCAAGAAGAGAATTTTATCGCCCTGAGTGAAGGCCCACTCCATGGCTTTCTTCGCGTTCGATGAAGTGCAAATCGTCCCACCATGTTTGCCGGTAAAACTTTTTATTGCTGCGGATGAATTCATGTAGGTCACGGGAATTGTTTTTGAAGCGATGCCAACACTTTCAAGGGCTGTCCAGCAATCGTCCACTTGGCTCTGCGTTGCCATGTCCGCCATCGAACAACCGGCGGCCAGATCAGGCAAAATTACTTTCTGATGCGGACCAGTAAGGATGTCGGCGCTTTCGGCCATGAAATGCACTCCGCAGAAAAAGATGAACTCCGCTGCCGATTGGGCCGCTGCTGATTGCGCGAGTTTGAATGAATCGCCGGTGATATCGGCGAAGGCTATGACTTCATCTCGCTGATAGTGATGACCCAAAATAAGGGCTCGATCGCCCAGAGCAGCGCGGGCTATTTCTCCTCGCTCCACGAGGGAAGGATCACTCGCCTCGGGCAATTCGCCCGTGCAGGACACGCCTCGCTCGCTTGAAAGGTCGACTCCTCTTCCGAGAAGCAAGAGATCTGTAAGTGCCACGAGGACATTCTGTCTTTTCTTTGCCTTTCGTGCGAGTAGGCTCTCCCTCGCAAAGAGCGAGAACTCCTGGTCTCGATGTCCACAATGTGGACGCCGATCGCCAAGGAATATCGAAGGGCGTGTTGTCGTTGAATGAGAAAGAATCGTTTAAAAAGGGAGAGAAGCTCATGGAAACTGAAACCACTACACCGATTAGCACGATCACGCTAACCGACGCCGCATCGGTAAAGGTCGCAGCACTCTTGTCACAAGAAGGTCGAGACGATCTTGCTCTTCGCGTTGCTGTGCAACCAGGCGGATGCTCTGGGCTTCGCTATCAACTTTATTTTGATGATCGAGCACTTGACGGAGACGTCACCCGCGAATTTGGTTCAGTAAAAGTGATCATCGACAAGAGGGGCGACAATCGATTTTGTTGACACCATTGAGAAGCAGGGTTTCACCATTGACAATCCCAATGCATCAGGTTCGTGTGCATGCGGGGATTCGTTCCATTAATTTCCAATCCTTAAAACTCCTCACATTCTCTCTATGTGAAGTCGCGAGATAGCGAAGCTATGAAAATAGGTGTTGCCGGGTCCGTTGGTCGTGACCATTTGATGACCTTTCCAGGGAAATTTACCGACTCCTTGGTGGCTGGCTCACTTGAAAAAGTTTCGCTTTCTTTCTTGGTTGATGGTCTGGATGTTCGTCGTGGGGGATGCGCTGCGAATATTGCATTCGGGATGGGCGTTCTGGGGCTAAATCCGGTTCTAATCGCAGCAGTTGGTCATGACTGGACCGATTACGAAGCCTGGTTGAGTCGACATGGAGTAAACACATCGCATGTATTGATTTCCCAAACTCAGCTCACCGCTCTTTACATGGTGACAACAGATACAGAACTTAATCAAATTGCTTCATTCTTCCCAGGCGCGATGAGTGAAGCGCGAAATATCGAACTTAAGCCAATTTTGGATTCAGTTGGAAATCTGGACCTTCTGGTAATTTCACCTGACGACCCAGCAGCAATGTTGCGTCACTCAGAAGTGGCTCGGGAAGAAGGAGTGGCTTTCGCCGCTGACCCATCGCAACAAATGGCTCGACTTGATGGGGATGAAATTAGACGTCTTATTGAAGGTGCCGCCTATCTCTTTCTCAATGAGTATGAATTTGCTCTTGCTTGTCAAAAGACAGGTTGGAGTGATGAAGAGGTATTGGATCGCGTGGGGGTTCGCGTTGTCACGTTAGGTTCCCAGGGGGCAAAGGTAGAAGAAAAGGGAAAGCCGGTAATAAAAATTGGCGTCCCAAAGGAGAATTCCCGCATGGATCCAACGGGAGTTGGCGATTCCTTCAGGTCAGGTTTTATCGCTGGTCTTGCTGCCGATTTGGGACATGAGCGGTGCGCCCAGCTTGGCGCGATGTTGGCTACTTATGTCATCGAAACTAAAGGTACTCAGGAATATCGATTTACTCGTGCTCAATTTTTAGAGCGTATGGCAACTGCCTATGGGCAATATGCCTCCGACGAGGTCGCTGAACATTTGCCTGAATTTGGATTTAGTTCGTAGCCTTCTTTGTTATTGAATATCTGTTCTCTGCTATTTGATGTGAATCATTCCCTGTCATACGAGACCACGCTGGTAGGTCAATCCTCGTAGCTGGATCGTCCGAGATAAGTACTAGAGACTCTCCGCCTTTCATTTCTTTGATCGCTTTTGACGCTTCAATGATCGGCAACGGACAACGTTTCCCGGTGCAATTGATTTCTTTCATTGTTTCCGCAATTCCTCAACACTTTGTACTAGAGCGCCAATCAATTCCTCGATGTCTGCTTCTGTTGTTTCAGTGTGAATTGTTACTCGGACATTTCCATGTGTGAGTATGCCCATGGCGGCAAGAACATGGCTAGGTTGCAGATCTTCGGCGGTACATGCTGAACCAGAGTCGACGAGAAATCCGCGTTTTTCCAGCGATCGCAATAGTTCTTCTCCTTCCACGTAGAGAAAAGAGAATGAATTCACATGTGGCAATGAGCCTTCGAGCTCTCCGGCAATATCGCAATCCGAAATTCCGGATCGAATTCCATCTCGCAACCGTCGTGAGAGTCCACGGAGTCTTTCTGCATCTGACGTCCATGATTCAAGAGCAACAGCGCTAGAAATCAAAAGTGGTAGGGAGAAAGATTGTGGAGTTTTCACCGAGTTAATGTGGGGGAGAGGATTGCGCCACTTAGAGCCGTTCTTTATTGCCACTATTCCCAAACCTTGTGGCCCACGCCAGGATCGCGAATCAAAAATAGCTCCATCCCAAGTGGCCGGCAAAGATTGATGGCACCCCACGGCCGTGAAATCTAGGCAGATAGAACCATTCTTTGACTGGGAGAGAAATCTCTCAGTCAATTTGCCGAGATTTTGTACAACTCCTGTTTCGGCGTTGGCTCCTTGCAAGGCGAAAAGATCGTCGGCTTTAGCCTCCCGAAGTGCATCGGGATTTATCTGACCTGATGAATCAACTGGCAGTTCTACGGCGGATTGCCAAGCGCGAGCGATGGCCTGAATCTCCTTTTTATCCACTGAGGAGTAAAAAATCGTCGATGTGGGCTGAATAAAGCCCTGGATCGTGAGGAAATGACCCAGAGATGGCTCTCCTAAGACCTCTATTTCCGTGGGATGTACGCCCAAGCCAGCGGCAATAGATTCAAGGGAGTTCTGTCGAAGCGCTCGCGCCTTGCTCGCTCCCTGAGTGAGCTTTTGAGGGTCATGCCAGCCCTGATCAAAGGCATCGAGGAGGACATCCCTAGCGGATGGAGCAAGCGGGGCCTCTGCGAGGAAATTTTTCATCGTTTGAGCCACATTTCCAACGCTACCCGCAGATACCAATGAGAGGGAAGCGCCCCACTATCCTTGAGCCCATGTCTCCGAAGCCTCGCACCCGAAAATCTACCCTTGTGCGGACTATCGCCCTTGGCGTCCCGTTACTTTTCTTCCTCACTGGATGTTCCTCGGTCTCTGGCCTCGGATTTTCTAAGGGTCTCTCAAGTGTCAACGACACTTCGCTACCACTGTGGCAAGGAGCCTGGATCACCGCGCTAGTCGTTGGTGTCTTTACTGCTGGATTAATTTTGTGGTCATCGTTCTTTCATCGAAAGAAGAACGAAGAATTTCCACGACAAATTCAGTATCACATTCCGATCGAAGTTCTTTATACGATCATCCCATTCATCATCGTTGCTGTCTTGTTTGCGTTTACCGCTCGCGATGAATCACGAATCACGGCAAAGTCGCCATCGAAAGTTATGCACAACATTTCCGTAAATGGAATCCAATGGTCCTGGCAATTTGAATATCCGGAAGCGGGACCTAACGCGATTGTGACGGGTACGCCTTTGAATCCGCCAGTTCTTTATATGCCACAAGGAGAACGCGTTGCCTTCACACTTAAATCTAGTGATGTCGTGCACGGATTCTGGATTCCAGCTTTCATGATTCAGATTCAAAATCTTCCCGGAGTTACCAATCATCTTGAATTCACTGCCAATAAATTGGGAGATTATCCAGGACGCTGCAACATCCTTTGCGGCCGGGACCACTCTCGCATGCTCTTTACGGTCAGAGTAGTTACTCCGGCTCAATACACTGATTACATCAACTCCTTGAAGGCGGCTCAGTAATGACAACTCTCGCGAACCCACCGCGTACTTCCGTGCAGGCAACGCGACCTGCTCCTACGAAGGGTCGATTATTCGTTAAGTGGATTACCTCAACCGATCACAAAACAATCGGTTACATGTACCTCATCACTTCTTTTTCATGGTTCTTAATCGGCGGACTATTAGCGCTCTTCCTTAGAGCAGAACTCAGCGCCCCGGGATTGCAATTCTGGAGCAACGAGCAGTACAACCAAATCTTCACGATGCACGGAACAATTATGCTGTTGATGTTTGCGACTCCGCTTTTCGTCGGCTTCGCGAATGTGATCATGCCTTTGCAGATTGGTGCCGCCGACGTTGCTTTCCCTCGCCTTAATATGCTTTCTTATTGGCTTTATCTTTTCGGTGGAACGATGGCTTTTGCTGGATTCTTAAGTCCAGGAGGGGCGGCCTCGTTCGGATGGACTGCATACGCCCCACTTGCGAATTCACAATTTTCACCCGGAATCGGCGGGGACCTTTGGGTCATCGGTCTTGCAATGGGTGGTATCGGAACTATCTTAAGTGGCGTTAATTTCTTGACGACAATTTTCACCATGCGCGCCCCTGGCATGACCATGTTTCGAATGTCGATCTTTTCTTGGAACGTTCTGCTGACTTCGATTCTTGTTCTGTTGGCATTCCCACCTTTGGCCGCGGCATTTCTTGGACTTGAATCTGA
>JAPLBP010000081.1:0-12461 GCA_026392695.1 Actinomycetota bacterium
AGGATGGCGTGAAATAAGCGCTGTTTGCACTGATTCGGATTATCGTGGCCAAGGTTTAGCCCGACGTTTGGTGTTAGATGTCGCTTCGCAGATTCGCAGGCAAGGCGAGATTCCCTTCCTTCATGTCTCCGAAAGCAATGAAAATGCAATTCGACTCTATGAAAAACTCGGTTTTCACAAAAGGATTTCTTCTCGGTTTGTTGTAATTCAAGCGCCTGACTTAGCCGTCGACTAACTGAGCGCGGAGCCTGATCTTAACGATTAGCGCTCAATTTGGTAGACTTTCGCAAGGAAAATAGACGACAAGGGCATCAACCCGCTTGAACGGCGCAATGCCTGCCTCATCTTTTTTTGGGTTTTAACTCACTTTTATGCTTAAGCGACGCGGCGGGAGATGGCGAATGAGTCACGGAGCGCGACAGATTCTGGTCGTTGACGACAACACGGACGTCCGTGAACTCATCGTTTTCATCTTGGACGAGGGCGGGTATAGAACCCTTCCAGCCAAGGATGGCCCAAGTGCGCTCGCATTAATAAATGAAGTGCCGGTGGACCTCGTTCTTCTGGATGTAATGATGCCGGCCATGTCTGGCATAGAAGTGCTTGAAGACATACGGCAACCGGACAGGGTTCTAAATCGGGATGTGCCGGTCGTAATGATCTCGGCAATGGCTCAAAATCAAGATTTGGAAGAAGCGATGGCAGCTGGAGCAAATTCATATGTCGTCAAACCATTTAGGCCGCACGTTCTCTTGGAGAAAGTTGCCGAACTACTTGGCGGCTCAAAAGATATGAAGGAGTTAGTCCGCTCATGAAAAAATACACCCAATTATTCGCTTTACTGCTCTGTCTTTGTTTGGTGGCACCTGCCTCTGCAAATGCCGCCACTAAAGCCACTCCCACTCCGACTCTGACAAATCCTTATGGAGCCGCACCTATGGATCCTCCTGGACCCAATGAAGTTTTGCTGACGCTAAAAAAGGGAACGAAGATCGTGAAATTTACGATGAAGCAGTTGATGGCTCTCAAGCCTGCGACCGTCACAATTAGTGAGCCCTTCGTAAAGAAGCGACAAAGTTTTTCCTCTATTCCTCTTTCAGTGCTCTTTGCGAAAGTCGGAATATCTGGAAGTGACCTGGTGGCGACAAAAGCGCTCAACGACTACATCTACTCGAATACTGCGGCCAAATTTGTTTCGGCAAAAGGCTATTTAGCAGTTCAGCGAGAAGGAAAGGACATTCCTTTTGATCAAGGGGGCCCGATTCGGATTATTTTTCCGAGCAATAGCGTGTGGGCCACTTTTCTCGACCCGTGGAATTGGTCTCTCATGAGTATTAGCGTGAAATAAAAACTCTTTATGCTCACCAAGTTCAAACGAAAGAAACCACAAACTAGGCTTATTCAGTTTTCATTTTGGCAAGTTGCTCTCTCTTACATAGTGCTGGTTGTGCTGATCATTCTGAGTTATTCCACTTTTTCAGCATCTCGAGCTAGTTCGAATCAGCGACAAATTCTCACAAACGCCGAGGCGCCCGCGGCCTCCATCATTTTTACCCAACGTGAGACTCTTGTGTATACGACGAAACTTGCTGAATGGACAAACGGAAATCTGACCAGGCGGGAGGTTCAGATTGCTCGCGCCCTTCTGGCACAAAGACTTGCAGTTATCGATTCAACGGGATCGAGCGTCGGAAGTAGGGCAGTTCCAAAGTTCTTTGACGATCTCAGACTTGCCGATGCGATAGTTCAGAACGCTCCTGCTGATTTCTTGCCCAGTAGTTTGCATGCTCAAATTGGCTTAAAGATTCACCCAATAATTGATGACATTATGGAAAATGCACGAGATCTTATTGTCTCGTATCAACAGTCCGTGGATCAACAAACCAACGCGCTTATCGTGAATCATGAAAAAATAGCTCGAAATAATCTACTTCTTCTCTATCTTTTCATAAGTTTGATGGCACTCCTGGTCGCCTGGGTTTCCGTAACATTTGCCCGACAGTATCGAAGCGTTCGCTCACAAATTCAAGAGGAAGCGACTGGCCTAATTTCTGCCAGAGCGGACCTCCTTGCCACTCAGGCTTTGGTTTCCCGATTGGAGACCTTGGATGAAGAGAAGAATGAATTCATCTCGAACGTCAATCATGAATTGCGGACACCATTGACTTCTATTATTGGTTACATAGACCTCATTGCCGGTCTTTCTGACGAAAATACAAATCCGAAAGTGAATGCGTTTCTGAGAACTGTCGACCGCAATGCCGTTCTGTTGCAAGATCTCGTAGAAAGCATGTTGCTAATCTCGAGATTGGATTCTGATGAGTCTAAAGATTTCAGCGACAGCGTTGATATCCGAGGGGTCTTGGCTGATACCGTTTTCGTTCTCCAACCTGCCCTTAATTCCTCCGGAATAAAGGTTGAAATTATAGATTCCGATACTTCTAAAGAGCTAGCCATAAACGGGGACCGAGGACAGGTCTCTCAAATATTTATAAATTTGCTGGCAAACGCTATTAAATTCAGTCCCGATAATTCATCGATCCTCGTAGACCTTCGACGTGTTCGAGTGGAAAATCAGGGGGAAGTCATCAGAATTTCGATTACCGATCGAGGTATCGGTATCCCTAGTGAGGACATCGGGAAGCTCTTCACTCGTTTCTTCAGGGCGCAAAATGCCGTGGATGACCAATTTGAAGGAACAGGTTTGGGTTTGGCGATCGTTCACAAGATCGTCACTCTTCACGGTGGAGAAATTTTTGTCGATTCGGAGGTTGGACGAGGAACCACAATGACGATGCAATTCCCTGTCACTCGATCGCGTGTCGAGCAACTTGTAAAGGATCGACGTTGGGATGTCATGAATCGTGCAATATCCAAAATGAGTGAAGCGCCGGTCAGCAACCTGGGGGCGTTAGCACACGAGATGGGCGGTGCGATTGCCTTTTATTCCTACGAGCGCGAAGGCGCGCGCTTAGTGGAATTCTCGCATTGGTTGCGAGAGAATCCTCACCTGGACGACTCGGACATTTTGGCGGTACGGGACAATGTAGTCGCCGAATTGAAGAAAGCTTTGGAAGAGACTAACGAAAGAATGGACGCGTAAATGAGTAGAGAACTTGTAGAGATAGTTGATGACAATGTCGATGTTCGGCTCTTTGTTAGGACATCTCTTGAGGACGAGGGCTTTCGGGTAGTTGAGGCTCATGACGGAGAAAGTGCCATGGAGGTCTTTGAATCTGAAAAGCCATCAGTGGTCATTCTCGATCTTTCTATGGGCCAGCCGGATGGTTTTGAGGTGTGCCGCAAAATTCGCATGAAGTCGGAAGTTCCGATCATCATGCTGACCAATCGAAATGAAGAAGTGGACGAGGCGATGTGCCTGGCTGCAGGTGCCGATGATTACATCTCCAAACCTGTTTCGGCGAGAATCCTGGGGCTTCGAGTCGCTACGCAAATTCGCCACAAGAGTGGAATAAGTGAAGTTGTTGGCGCTGTACTGACTCATAGTGATTTGACTCTTGATACTCAGAGCAGACAACTAACTTTTCATGACAAGGATATTCCGTTAACTCGTACCGAATACGAATTTCTTCATTTGCTCATGGGCTCACCAAAGAAAATTTTCACTCGAAAGCAGGTCATCGAAGCCATTGGTGGAACTGCCGATTTCGCAAATGATCACTTGTTGGACACCCATGCTTCGCGTTTGAGACAAAAGATCGTGAGTGCTGGTGGGCCAAGAATTGTCGCGGCCGTGCGTGGCGTGGGGTATCGGCTCTCTAGTTAAAGCTCAGCCAATCAATTCGGAGTCATGTTGGCGAGAATGTACGTGAGTGCACTTTTTGTTTTTCGAGTCTTGAGCACATTCGCCACAAAGTAGTACAAGTTCGTGACACGTGACCGTGGCGCAGTTGTAAAATTGCTTCGTTGACTTGCCGCATTTCTCGCAGCAGCCGATCACTTTTGTATCGAGGCTGAAATCTAGAGCCATACGCGCATCGAAAGTGTAAAGAGATCCTTCCCAAAGACCTTTGTCACCAAATTTCTTTCCGTATTTCACAATGCCACCATCAATTTGATAGACCTCTTGGAATCCGCGGTTGATCATGACGGAGGAGAGAATCTCGCAACGTATTCCACCGGTGCAGTACGTAACAATCGGTTTGTCCTTCAAATGATCGTATTTTCCACTTTCGATTTCGCTGACAAAGTCATGCGAGGTTGTTACATCTGGAACAATGGCATTTCGGAATTTTCCAATTTTGGCTTCGAAAGCATTCCGTCCGTCAAAGAAAACAACTTCGTCACCACGGGTTTCAACAAGTTCATTAACCTGCTCGGGACGAAGGTGCTTTCCGCCTCCGACAACCCCATTCTCATCTACGATTAGTTCACCCGGATTTCCAAACGCCACTAGTTCGTCACGGACTCTAATTTTCAACCTTGGAAATTCAGTGCCGTCGCCGTCCGACCATTTGAAAGCGATCTTCTTGAATCCTAGGTATGCACGAGTCGCCCGGACGTATTTTTTGAGCGCGGACATGTCCCCGCCTAAGGTCCCATTGATGCCATGGGGGGAAATTAAAACCCGACCTCTGATTCCAAGGTTCTCACACAGATTCTGTTGCCACATCCGAATCGCTTCTGGATCAGCGAGGGGCGTAAAGCCGTAATAAAGGATTACTTTCTGTAGTTCCACCCTCCGATTATAGACGCAGGTGAGGGCGAGCATTTATTGGGGCTGATTGGACCACTTTTACCCTTAACCTTTTTCCAAACTGGGCCTAATATCGAAGCGTGAACGCTCATCAACGCGAAATTATGCGAACAGGAAATGGATTTATCGCCGCCCTTGATCAGAGTGGTGGGAGCACACCTAAAGCGCTGGCGCTTTATGGTCTCGATGCGAGTACATATTCAAGTGAAGCGGAAATGTTCGACAGAGTTCATGACATGCGGACAAGAATTATCAAGAGTGCCGCCTTCAATTCAGACCATATTCTAGGTGCCATTCTTTTTGAAATGACGATGCAGAGGGAAATTGACGGTATCGGCACAGCCGAATTTCTTTGGCAGAAGAAAAACATCGTCCCGTTTCTCAAGATTGATGTTGGCTTGGATGAGGAAAGGAATGGCGTTTCCACCATGAAGCCAATCACGGGATTGGAAGAGCGGCTGCTTCGCGCTAAAGATCATGGGATATTTGGCACAAAAATGCGTTCGGTTATTAAGCTGGCGAACCCTGCCGGAATTGGTGCAGTGCTTGCACAGCAATTTGCTCTTGCACGAGACATTTGCTCACTTGACCTTGTTCCGATAATCGAACCTGAAGTCGATATCAAGAGCCTAGAAAAACTTGAGGCAGAATTACTGCTGAGGGATGGTCTAGTGACCCATCTTGATTCGCTAGGGGAAACCCAGTTGGTGATGCTCAAACTCACAATTCCTACTCAAGACAATTTCTACAGTGAAATAGTGCACCACCCTCGAGTTCTGCGAGTGGTGGCTCTTTCTGGTGGCTATTCACGAGATATGGCGAATGAACTTTTGGCTAAAAACACAGGGCTCATTGCAAGTTTTTCTCGCGCGCTCACCGAGGGGCTAACTGCTCAACAAAGTGATTCTGAATTCGATAGTCAATTGTCGAATTCTGTCATGTCGATTTACTCTGCAAGCACCATTAAGTCGAACCAAGTGCGCTAGCTTTTTGCGATTAAATATCTCCACCCTTTTCAATTCCTTCGAGCTCACAGATTTTCGATGCGATTTTCTGGGAAATCGTGAGGTCCTCGTTTCCGTCGGCGATCGGATCTGATTTCTGATTTCCTGTTGTGGCAAGGGTATGAAAAGCAACGAGTTCGATTTCAAAGGATGGTTCGTATGTTTCAAAAGTTGCTACATCGTGGGCTAAACCTATGCGAGTAGTAGAAATCAGTTTGGTTGGAACCCGCAATATATAGGGCGCTGGGAAAATAATGTGGTGACCTTCCTCATCGCTCATCCAACGCACTTCTTCTTGGTACATCGGATACTTGTCGAGATAAAACCATCGGATCGTGACTCTCACACCGTCTGCGGTTCGAGCGTGAATTATGAACGATTCGGAGCGCGTTTCTATTGGCCAGCGATCAACGTGGTCAATTTCTGAAATGTGAATATCTAGTGCCCTTAAAACTGAAAATTCATGAACAATGCTGCCCAAAATTATGTCTGAGTATTCGGCACCAAAAGCTGCTGCAGCCTTTTCGCCGAGTGCCTCAATGTCCAGCTGCTTTGCATCTTTCATGAATCCCGCTATTAGTTCTGGCGACGCAGGGAAAGCTTTGACAGAAATTTCTGAAGTTGCCAATTGACTCTCACCGCTTGGATGCAGCACCAGCACATCGACCGAGCGAGGGCGCTTTAAGCCAATGAGATTTTTGGCCCGTACGACTGCGGGGTCGTAGGTCTTCATGTAGCCAATCATTAACTTTCCAGTCGAATTCTTTAGCGCGTCTTCAATCGATGACATTTCCTTCTTTGAGTAGGCAAGGGGTTTTTCGCAAAATACATTTAGGTTTGCGTTTAGCGCCGCGACAACTAGGGCGCAGTGCGAGCCAGAGTTAATGATGGCTATGGCATCGATTTTGCCTGAGGCGATCATTTCGTGAGCGGAGGTGAATCGGGAATCGGCGGGAATACCAAAACGATCAGCTAGATGATTGGCTGATGCACTATTGAAGTCGGCGACCGCGCATACTTTGAAGAGATCACTTCGACGAGTCAGTATTGGAAGGTGCACTGACGTAGCCACCGCACCTGCTCCCACAACACCAATTTTTACAATTGCGCCTGTCATTTCATCTCCTCGATTCATTCGGTGATCTAGTAAATCCTTTGGTTTTTCTTTCCTTCGTTAATTGCCTTTCGCGCATCTTTTACACCAGATTTTGTAGATACTTGTGGGATCCCGACTTCCCAGAACGCGCCACCTTCGGTCCATGTGGTCGGGGCGCTCTCAATCACGATGACCACGGTTCGAACACTTTCTTTAGTCTTGGAAATGGTGGATGCGAGTTCCTCCACGCTTGTGACCTTATAAGTTTCCGCTCCCATCGAAGCGGCGTGAGCGACGAAATCCACTCGAGGTGCGTCTGGGTATTCAGTCAGCATTGTTCGAAAAGATGGCGCTCCATGACCAGTTTGAAGGCGCGAAATGACTGCGTAACCACCGTTGTCGCAAACAATGAGAGTTAGAGGGTAATCGAGAAGAACAGCGCTATATATATCGGAGTTAAGCATCAAGTAGGAGCCATCTCCAGTAAGAGCAATGACTCTCCCCGACCTCTTTTCTTTTTTCTGGGCAATTGCCGCCCCAAGGGCTCCGCTAATCTCGTAGCCCATGCATGAAAACCCGTATTCACAATCAAAGCTGGCGATGCCTTTTGAAAACCAATTGTTGTTGAGCTCGCCAGGAAGTCCACCAGCAGCGGTGAGAACATAATCATGCTCGCTCGCTGTCTCATTGGTTGCAATAACAATTTGTGCATACGTAGGCAGCACTGAGTGCAGATTCTTTCGATCTTCACGATCCCGTTCGCATTCCGCTTTGCGCGTTTTTGCTATTTCGAGCCAGATGTCCTCGGCTTTGCGTGAGATGAGGCCGCTCAATTCGTGAAGGGTGGCTCTAGCATCACCAACGACTGCGTATGCGTGACGTTTCGAGGCATCGAAGCGCGCAGTATTTATTGCAACTAGTTCTTTATCTTTGAAAAGAGTCCACGATCCTGTGGTGAAATCTTGAAGACGAGTTCCGATCGCTAATACTAAATCTGATTCTTCAATCAAAGCATTTACTGGGTCAGAGCCAGTAATTCCGAGAGGCCCAATGAGAGAGGGATTAGACCAGAGCAAGGAAGCTTTTCCTGCCATAGTTTCCACAACTGGAATGCCATGTTTACTTGCAAATTCGGCTAACTCGTTTTCGGCCAAAGAATAGTGAATTCCTCCTCCAGCGATGAGCACTGGTTTCTTTGAGTTATTAATGAGAGCAGCGCAGAGATCTATTTCGTTTCGATCCGCACGAGGTCTTGGAAATTCATGCACTTTTTCATCAAAAAATCTGTCGGGAAAATCAAAAGTAGCTGCTTGTACATCTTGGGGCAGACCAATAAAAGCGGGCCCTCGTGTTGCCGGGTCGAGCATGGTCATGAGCGCTTGTGGGAGAGAGGTAAGTATTTGTGTCGGTGATGTGATTCGATCCCAGTAGCGAACCACAGCGCGAAAAGCGTCATTGACTGTGATAGATGGGGCGCCAAAATGCTCAACTTGCTGCAAAACAGGATCTGGTATGCGGCTATTAAAAGTCTCGCCGGACAGAATTAACATCGGCAAACGATTTGCTAGCGCTGTTCCTGCCGCTGTCACAACGTTGAGGGCGCCGGGTCCGATAGATGTCGTTATAACTGCGGATTGTTGTCCTCGCATGGCCTTGGCATATGCGACTCCAGCAAGCCCCATTCCTTCTTCCGTTTGTCCGCGAAGAGTAGGTAGAACTTCTTGGGCGTCAAAAAGTGCGTCACCGAGGCTAAGCGCATTTCCGTGACCAAATATCGAAAAGACAAACGGGAAATACGGTTTGACCTCTCCGTCAATGGTGATCTTTTGTGCAGCAAGCCAGCGAACTATGGCTTGGGCCGTCGTTAACTCCGCCACTATTTCACCTTCCATGGCACTCGAGGATCTGGGGTAAGTGAGTTCCAACTTTGTCGAATCCAAGCATGCTCGGGGTTGTCGCAAAAATCCATGCTTCGCGGTGTGGTGTCTCCCGCAAGGACATTGAGGTAGTACATCGGATATCCAGGCAGAGCGATACAAGGACCGTGGTATCCGCGCGGAACTAGATAGATATCTCCGTCGCGCACTGAAATTGTGTCGTCGAATGGCTCAGGATCTTCCGGTCCAGAATAAGTGCGGTGAAGTCCAAATCCTTCAGGGTCACCATGGAGCGATTTCTCTTTGCCAATCCGGAAGTAATAAATTTCTTCATTTGACGTTGAGCACCCGCCCATTCCATCGTGTCTGTGCGGTGGATAGCTTGATACATTTCCATCAGGGGTTACGAGTTCCACTGCCATGAGTCGATGCGCATTCGGAAATTTCTCCGGGTGCATAAATGGTCGAACTTCTCTCGTGGCTTGTCCAGCTCCGCGAATTTCTATTTCCGCTAGCGCTGAAACATAGCAACTGCTAAAAAGTTTTTCCGCAACCGATGTCGCTAGAGCAATCTCGCCATCGACACTCGATGTGATTTCGACATGCGATTGAGGAGGCAGGTAGATCCAGTCGGTCGGCCCAACAAATACCCCAGATCGACCTTTGAGAGAATAGGTTTGATCATCAACTGTGACTTCGATATCGGTCACATTAAGCGGAATGAGTGCTGCTTCTGCGCTTGCGAGAAATGACTGATTGAGATTTTGCTTGATGCCCGCAGTCAGATTGATAATCTCCAGACCGCAATACTTCCAGTCTGCCACCTTTGGGTTGATTGACAATGAGCCAGCGCTTGCTGGGAAATGGCGCTGAGACATCATTATCTCTGGTAGCCGAAACTTGCGCGCATTTACCAATACTAGCGAGGGTAATTTGCTCGGTATACGTACTTCTCGAGTGTCTTTCTGGCTCAGACTTTGGCAAACTGAGCCCATGTCCTTACTAGTGCCCATGACTCTCTCAATTGATTGTGGTGGATTGAGTCTCAAGGCCTCGGTTCTCGATAGCGCAGGTACTTTTCATGCTCAGCCGATATCAATCCCTACGCCGTATCCGCTTTCACCTAAGAGATTTATTCAAGCCCTTGATGAGTTAAGCAAAGCGCTTCCGAAATTTGATCGCATTACGGTTGGCATGCCCGGAATGATTCGACATGGCGTGGTTGTTCATACGCCTCATTACATCACTGCAAAAGGTCCTCGGACTCGCGTCGAGCCGACGTTGTTAGAAGCTTGGACAGGATTCGATATGGAGTCGGCTGTCTCTGATCATTTCGACAGACCTGCAATTGTTCTTAATGATGCGGAAGTTCACGGGGCAGGACTTATTAATGGTTCTGGGTTAGAAGTGGTCATCACATTAGGTACTGGACTTGGGTTTGCGATTTTTGACGGCGGAAAACTCGCTCCCCACTTCGAACTTTCTAGGGCGCCAATACGCCGAGGAACAAGTTACGACACCTGGATCGGTGAACATGAAAGGCGTCGTCTCGGTGATTCTTTTTGGTCGCGTCGTATCCGGCTTATGGTCGAAGATTTGCGCCCAGTTTTCTATTGGGATCGACTCTATATCGGTGGCGGCAATTCGCGCAGAATTCGACCCGAAGCGTTGGAAGTATTGGGCGATGATGTAGTGATTGTCTCCAACACTGCGGGAATACTTGGGGGAGTTCGCGCGTGGAATTTGGTTCGCTAGAAACTCTTTCCGATAGTGAATGGGAATGGCTTTGCGAAGAAGTACGAAGAATTCATACCAAGAATCGTCAAGTAGGTCATGCAGCTTGGTGCGGCTTCGATTTTGATTTCACTTGTCCTTCCACGGGAACTTATCCGTTTCAATGGTTTTGGGATTCTTGTTTTCACGCGATAGCGCTAAGCCACATAGACATTGCGAAAGCCGAAGCCGAACTCTTTAGTTTATTGAAGAACCAACAACCTGATGGTTTTATCTCACACGTAACTTTTTGGCAGCGGGACGCTTACGAAGAGATGGTCTCGACCTATGACATTGCTTTCAGAAATAGATACTTGTCAGATGAAATGCAACCGCCGTTACTTGCGGAAGCGGTTCAAGCAGTGGCCCTGAGAGGGCGGGGCATTGAGTTCTTGAGGGAAATCCTTCCTGCAGTTGATCGCTTTTATGAATGGATTGATCGCACAAGAAACCCTTACGGAGATGGACTTTACCGCGTTATCCAGCCAGATGAGACGGGGCTGGATCATTCTCCTAAGTGGGATGAGATCATGGGAATTGAAGACGAAGAAAAGCAAAGCTGGATCGATGGTTGGCATTCTATTTGCGATCCATACGATGATTTTGGACGCGATCCTAAAAAAATGATCTCTCTGAATCACTTCGTTGTTGCGGATGTTATGGCTAATACGATCTATATCGAGAATCTTCGCGTTCTGAGTAGCCTCTTTTCTGAAGTTGGGAACGACGAAAAGTGGCGCATTTACAGTGAGCGTGCGAACTTAGCTCGAAAATCACTCGATGAACTTTGCTGGGACGATGAGGACGGCCTTTATTACGATGTAAACGGTAAGGAGAACTCGAAGATACGAGTTAATACCTTTACTTCCCTCATGCCAATTCTTTTGGAAGACCTCGAGGAAACCAAATTCGATCGTCTTCTTAACCACATTTTGGATCCAGAGGAATATTGGGCGAAATATCCCGTGGCTAGTGTTGCGATGAGCGACCCTACTTTTCGGCCAGACACGGTTGGAGGCAATCTTGTCTGGCGAGGTCCAACTTGGATGTCTAGCAATTGGTATCTTGCCCGAGGGCTCAAAAGACATGGTCGATCCGATCTTGCCACTCACATTGCAAGACGAAGTTTTGAGTTGGTGCGGATGAGCGGGGTGAGAGAATATTACAATCCCCATAACGGGATTGGGCATGGTGCGGTGGATTTCAGTTGGTCAACCATATTGATAGACCTAGTAGCGGAGGTTAGGAAATGATCAAAATTGGAATCGTGCCACTTAATTGGCGATATGAATCAACGCGAAAGAAAGAGTTTCTCTCCGGAATCGCTGCCTACGGATTCAAAGGGATCCAAATATCAGGTGAACAAGCTGAGGATGAAATATTTTTAAGTGAAATGAAATTTCGGGATATCGCGCCGGCAGAACAATATGTCGCAATTCGATGCAATCAAGATGGACCGGAAGCAGGAAGCGAAGAAGAGAGCGCCACAACGATTGGCCAAGCAATTGCAGCTGGTGTGGAGATGATTGTTTTTGCGGTGGATGGATCATCTGATCGAGATCGATGTGCAGGTCGCGCAGACAATGGACCGCAGTTGAGTGCGGAGGGTTTCACTCGATTAGCAGCCCAGATCGAAAAATTTGCCCAATTGGCTGCCGATAATGGATTGAGGTCTTCCTTCCATCCCCATGCCGCAACATACGTCGAAAGTGAGCGTGAAACCGCGCTTTTGATGGGTCGGATGAATCCTGACTTGGTTGGGCTGTGTTTGGATGTGGGCCATTGGATAGTAGGTGGTGGCGATCCGATAAAGACCGTTAAGGATTATGGACATCGCATTACCCACGTTCATGTCAAAGACGTCAGTGGAGAAGTTCTAGCAAAGATGTTAAGTGGCGAAATAGAAACTATGAGCACGGCTGTCGATGAATTTAAACTTTTTGTTCCTGCTGGAACCGGACTACTCAACCTTCGTGCACTTTTTGAAGCGCTTG